>JACROM010000088.1 GCA_016214445.1 Microcaldota archaeon | reverse complement strand
TTCAGGCGGCAATTGTTCGCGCACGCTCTCCGGAAGCTCGGACAAATCGAACGTCCTCTTTGACGTCAGGTCATCCGAACTCTTGCCTGTTGCTGGCGAAACGTAGTTGCCGGAATAAAGGAGCGGGTTGTCCGCACCGTAAGCGAGGTCGGCATCAAGAATAGCAGCGTACGAAACCCTGCCCATCATCACTTCGTTCTTCAACAAACAGGAGTTGGGGTCTATACCGTGCTGCGCGAACAGCTCCGCAAGGGACATCTGGTTCGCGCTCTGCGGCAGCGTTACGCGGAACTTCTCGTACGGCCTCAGCTGCTTCGCTAACTCTTTCACTTTATCGTCCTGCTCCTTCTTGGAGAACATGGACTTGATTTGCTCCTGTATCTGCGCTATGGCAACCTGCCCTTTGCCCTTGTCAACTGCGTTCTTCTCAAGGTACGGGACGGCCATCGCGGCAGGCACTTTCTGCACGTTGTCTATCAGGTACGACTTGCCGACCTTGCCTGCTTTCGAATCCCAAATCTTAAGTTCCTTGGCAGCTTCCTCAGGAGTCCTGCCGGTGAGCCCAGCCAACTCTTCAAGAGGGACCATGTAGCGCTGTTCCGCCTCGAGCATGTTCTTCTTCAGGTTTGCTTCCGGGGTTTCGGGGTTGAGAAGGGATTCCGCAATTGAAAGGTCGTTGAGCCAGTCCGCCTGGAAAGGCTTGCCATTAGGGAAAAGGTAGTTCCACAACGCCTTCTGCTCCTCTTCTGAAATGTAGTCTATCTTGCACCCTCCGACAAAAGCGGTTTTCTGCGCCTCTTTCTTTTCAGCAGAAGCAGGCACGCCCTCAGTTGCAGTTGGTGTTTCAGGTGGCTTTTTCGTATCGCCGGCAGCTTCAGTTAGCGGAGCTGAAACTTTTTCCGCTTCCGGAGCAGCAGGAGCAGATGAAACAGGCGCCGCATAAGCAACCGGGACAAACATCTCTGCTAACAATAACACTATGATGAAGGAGGCGAAAAGTCTCATCATCTACCTTGAAGCCGCCGAGGTTTAAAACCCTTATTTTATAGAGCGAGGAAAGGCAGCCCGACAGAGCTTAGAGGAAAAGTGTTAGTGGTTCAAAAACCCTTATTTAACAAGCGCGGAAAGAGAGGTTTCAAGGTAGGCGTAGAACAGGAAAACACCTGCAAGCACGCCTGCGAAAGTAGCGAGCCACATCCATAAAATCTTCGGCACCTCTGCGTGGCGTGCCGAAAGGTGGGAGTAAAGGAACGAGCATAGGACGACAAGCGGAAAAGCCGCGAATGAAAGCATGAGCGACAGCAGGAAAAGCGGCCACGCATCATACGCGATGTACTCCAAAGCCATTGAAAGAATATAGGAAGGATGGGTTTTTTAACAGCGTTGCAGAAACCTTATCATGTCCGAGCTCGAACTTGCCTCGTCAATACTCTACTACTTATACGTCGCCTTAGGCTCGATAACCGCAGGCTACCTAATAATCCGTTTCACCTATCCCGAAGTCAGGCTCTTCTCCTCGGAAGAGCGGCTCGGTGCGTCCGCTCTGGTAGGGTTGCTAATAGCAGTAGCAGCCATAGCAGCTGACGTTGTTTTTTCGGGCACTGACGCGGTGCTGGCAGCCAAGGGAAGCATGCTCAACTTCTGGCTCGCCGCAAGCGTGCTCACATTCGGCGCAATGAAGATAGGGCTGAACAGGGAAAAACACGCTGAAGTAGCCATACCTGTTACGAAAAAACTCCAGACGCTTCAGAACGAGATAGAGAAAATCGAGGAAAAGCCCCCTGAAAAGAAAAGCGAACTGAACAGGAAAATGGAAGAACTACGCAAAAAAGGCCTCATACCGCACGCCACTACCGGGGAAGAGATGGCTGAAAAAATCGCGCCGAAAAAGGAGGCCGCAAAAGCGAAAACGCAGGCGCAGGCACCGGAACTGCGCATAAAACAGAACAAGGAAGAGGCAAAGAAGGTGCTTGAAAAGGCGAGGGAAACCGAAGTGGAGACCATAATAGACGACCTCAACCTCAAGTTCGAAAAGAAAGTGCAGTTGTCCGCGCTCCAGCAGAGGCGGCTCGAACGCCAGGCCCGAAAGCAAGAAGAAAGCAAACCGAAGGAACAACTGGAAGAGGAGCACCAGGAAAGGCCCCGCAGGCTCTACATGCAGAAGTGGTCGGAAGCGAAGGAAGAGAAAAAAGAGGAAAGGAAGGAGAAGAAAAAGGAAGAAAACAAGCAGGAGCTTCCGCAAGCACCTCAAGCAGGCGCGGGGGAAGTTACCATGGCCGACCTTTTCGGCGAAGCGAAAAAATCCGAAGAAGTGTCCATGGTTTCGTCCGAAAACGCGCCCTCGATCTGCCCGAACTGCAAGGCCAAAAACTCTCGCATAGTTTTCTGCCCGTACTGCGGCGGCGCCATGTGCGCAAACTGTTCGCCAAGCATAACGCCCTCAGCTGAAGGCTTCACCTACCAGTGCCCCAAGTGCGGCGAGGAAATTTTAGTCAAAAAGAAAAGCGCTTAGCCAAGAACCACGGCCTAAAGGCCTGGGCTTGACGTGGATTTCAGCCAACGATTGGTTTATCCGAAGGTCGCCAGATGCACAGCCTCACTTCGTACTTAATCGGCCGCCGGGTACCCTCGTCCGGGTTGATGTAAACCAGCATGAACGGCGAGGCAACGCTCAAAGCGTCCCCGCTCACGCTCTGGGCTTTCTCGCACACGCCCTGCTTGGGCGTTTCCAACGGGTTCTCGAGGTTCTCGAGGAACGGTCGATAATTGGTGACTGTTTTCTTCTGGTCGGGAATTACTACCGCGTCAGTTCCTGAGATGACGTCGAACCCGTAATAGTAGCCGGAGTACGCGAAAGGCTTTATTATCTCCTTCATCGCGCAGCGCACGGCAGTGATTCCGACCACTTCGGCTGTTTCGAAATGGTCATCAAGCATCGGCACCTTCTCCGCCAAATCCCTCTTCAGGAGGTCGGTAACGGTAAAACTCCCAACGTAATCCTTTAGAGCAGGGCAGCCGGTCGCGGAGTCGATAAGGTCAGAATAGATGTCAAGATAGTAATCCCTGCCGAGCGAGTTCTTCTCCTTGTTCGACACCCCTTTGAGCGTGACAGCATCCAAGTAATAGAACGCCTTCATGGACGACTGCATGTAGTTCAGCACGTATGCCGACCTCAGAACTTTTTCCTCCTGAATTCCGTACGAGCTGATGAACGTGAATATAAGGCCTGCTGAAATGGAAGCCAACAACATAAGGGTAATGCCGTCAAACAAAGCGGCTTGAGCTCTAAGCCCCGGGAGACAACCGTGCTCGGTTTTCCCCCTGGCACTTAGTCCGCCTCGCCCCCTTTCCCTTCCGCCAGCTGCAAACGCCGCCTGCGCT
Organism: Microcaldota archaeon; assembly: GCA_016214445.1. Taxonomy (GTDB): domain Archaea; phylum Micrarchaeota; class Micrarchaeia; order Norongarragalinales; family Norongarragalinaceae; genus JACROM01. The sequence goes on along the minus strand of JACROM010000088.1, from coordinate 2,646 downwards.
CTAAACCCTAAACCCTTTTCCCGCTCGTCAGCTACTAACAATGCGGCTCGTTCCCCGCGTCCTTTTTCACGTCCGCCCCCGCCAAACAACACGGCCAGCACCGTAAGCCCTCGACTTTTTTCCCTCGCGCCCGCTCCAAAACCCCGACCTTTTTCCCTCCAACGCGCAGTAGTCTGCGCTTTCTTTCCAAACATCAATGCCACCCTATGACGTACAACAGCCCCATGCCGTTGGTCGGGATGCCCTCTACAGCGCAACGTACAGCAACCGGATACACCATAACAATCGCTTCCGTAGGAACAGGGAAAAGCGGCGAAGAAAGGTACTTCTGGGTTTTCATCAAAAACAGCTTCTTGTCCTTCATCTGGTTGGTGCAATAGGACCAAGTATGGCCCTGCGAAGCTTCCCATTCGTCATTGGAAAAAGTCTCAAGATAATACGGACTGAAATACTGCTTCGTGGCTGACGACGTCTCGGAGTAAAACTCCACTTTCTGGCAGAACTTCTTGACCGACACTATGAAGTTCAGCTGGTTGGAAACCGCGTATTTCGTCAGCTTGTCCTCGCAAAGCGAATCGAACGCCTTGATGTCCGCCAACAGGCCTTTCTCCGTTGCGATGTAAGACAACCCAAGAACTGCCTGCCTCAACTCAAGCTCCGCGTTCTTCTGGTTCACGAGCGAGTTCGCGTACAATACCGTGCTGATGAACAATATCACTGCCGCGACAATAGGGAAAATGCTCGGCAGGTCGTCGCCAAGAGGCCCGACGAATCCCTTCATCCGCATACGGGCGCACCTCCAGTCCACCCGCAGCACTTATCAACCTTCGCAAGAGGAAGGCACTTGTTCGGGTCCGGCTCCTCGCCCAGCTTGGCAGAACACCTCTCCACGAACAGGTAATTTTTACTATACGTGCCGGAAGGCGAATGCGGAACTTTCGGGCTGCACTTTATCAATACAATATAGTAGTCGCGCTGTTGCACGTCGGAAGGCTGAAGCACCATCGGACTGTTTGGTTTCAGCATAATCGGGTCAATCCGCGTTGCCGAGTCGTAAGAAGCGCGCGCCCCGCCCTCGCACATGCCCTTCATCTGCGGCGTAACCACAGAAGGCCTGACGCGGACGGTTATGCTGCCGGAAAAAGGCTTCTCATCAGAAGGAATGTTCTCCAGCTCGACCACGTACCTCTCGAACTCGCGCTTACCGTATGAAAGCGAGGACTGAAGCGCAATCACTTTCCGCTCGTCCTCGGACGGCGAGTTGATTACTGCATTTATGGAGGAGGCGATTGCTTTCGCGACCTTGTTCGCCTGCGTGCTGCAAACGTTCTCGCGTTCCTTTTCAGTGAAACCGAGCATCACTACGCTCAGCATTATGATGAAGAACACCATCGAAAACTTGGTCAGCATCCACAGCGAAATCTGGCCCTTCCTGAAAGACATAATCCTAAAGACGAATCCGTTGTATTAAACATTATCTCTGCTTAGGCACTTTTCACCAGCAGTACGCATTCAACCTTCAAACCAGTTTTAGTTTTCGTTGCCGCAATCAGGTTAATGATTACCACACGACTGACGAGTGGCTTGCCCTTCCAGTTCTGGCTGATAAAACTAAACAAACGATGCTCAATCTTATTCCACTTACTCGTGCCCGGAGGAAAATGACGAACACGAATCACAAGACCAGTTTCATTGCTGAACCGCTGAAGTTCAATTTTCCACAACCGCGCGCGATAACTATTACTCCCACCACTGTCTGCAGTTATCGTAAGCGTTTTCACGTTTTGATACCTGCGCCGCCCAATTTTCTTCCACCATCCACGAATACTCTCGACGGCAAATTCAGCAGTATCACTATCAATTCCCAAATTGATCCAACCGTGATTTCTATCGATGTCATAAACGCCGTACGGAATTACCTTGCCTAATTCAGGAATCACAAAGTCATGCATGTTCACGTCGCGCGGCCATCCTTTCGGACGCCATTCGTGTCCCGGATTCTTGAAGTTTCCGACTAACACTTTATTTTTCGTATCCACGCTGATAACGGGCTCATGCTCGCGCAATTGTTTTTTTACGTCTTGATTGATGAACTCGAATTGCGCGTTACGGTCAGGGTGACTGGCACCTTCGCGTGTTTTACTGTTTGCCTGAAGGCTAAACTTCATTTCATGCAGTAGGTTTGCGACTAGTTGATGACTAGTTTTGTGGCCGCCGGCCGTAAGCTCCTTTTCGAGGTTGCGAAGGCTTTTTGATACGTATTTGAGCGGTGATTCAGGATCGCCTCGTGTTGAGGGTTCAATTAACCGTTCTAAATCCGGTTGTAATGCCGGGTCTTTTTCAGTGTTCTTTTTTCGTCCGCCGCCTTCTTTTCGCAGGCGGGAACCTACGTTTTTCGTGGGCGTGTTTAATTCTTTGATTCCTTTTGCAATCGTGTCCCGGGACATTCCGGTGGCTTTTGACACGAGTAGCGTGCCGCCCCAGCCTATTTCTTTTGCTTCTGTAGCCGCCCACAAGCGGCGGGAACGTTCATCAAGAACCGGTTTGAGTTCTTGAAACTTTTGTTTTATTGACTGTTCGGTAGACATGTAGTGGTTACAGAACCCACCCTTATAAACTTGCCTATTTTATTGTTTTACAAGCCCT
>JACROM010000048.1 GCA_016214445.1 Microcaldota archaeon | reverse complement strand
GGTGGGTTGGTCTTTTTTTCGTTCGAACGGATGAAGACCAACCTGCCTACACAGTTGGAGACGAAAAATTTTTCGGTTGGGCTGCAAGCGGTTTTGGAGTGCGGGTTTTAAAAGCAAAACTCACTCATTGGTAACCCTCTCAAGGATTTGAAATCCAAGTAGAGAAGGTGAATGAAAATGGAAACGATTAGCGCGAGCTCCTCGCAAGATGAGCTGGAGTGGCGGAATTGCCGCAAATGCGGCCGCCTACTCGGCGTTTTTTTTGGTTGTATTGCGTTCAACAGTTGGTCGCGGAGTTCGTCTGGGTTGGAAAAGACACCGACCAGCCAGCAGTTGGTCGCCAAGACCAACGGCTACGCGCAACCAGTTGGCCGCGATTGGTCAAATGGTTGGAAGCGATGATTTCAAAGAAATCATCGCAAAGCTCAGACCAATCGCTTCGCTCAACCAGTTGGTCGCGTTCGACCGCAAAGGTCGAACGCTTACGCTCAGACGGAGGCCGCCATCGTTCGCAAAGAACGATGGCTTCGCTCAATAGCCACCGGCCAGCTACTGTCCTTTTGTTTATATTCTCCGGTTTTCAGCCTTGATGCGGAACGCTTGGAGTGTGGAGTATGAGCAAGCCAATAAAGTCGCACCAGTTCCGTCCGCTCGGCCAGAACGTCAAGGTGGATGTGGGTGTGTGGGAAGGGAAGGAGAAGGAAGGGAAAGCCCTTCCGTCAAACCTCTCGTTGAGGATGCAGGAGGAAGAGAAGACTATAGCAGCCTACTTCGCCCCTGAGGACGCGCTAGCTGTTTCCGCGATTTTGGAGCGCTACGCCACTGACGCTGTTGCGTTGGACGGCCAGCGCCGGCTCGAGGCGTGGAAAGTGAGGAATGCTGCGGTTGCTGCAACCGCTTAAGGGGGAACGGCCTTCAAAGGCCTTTTATTCCTGTACGTATATTGTACGTACATGGTAAAGGTGCATTCTTCTGGTCAACATCCTTTGGACTCGACACGCCAGCGAAAAGCTTATTCGCTTTGGCCTTCGGCGGCAACAGCTGGAGCCGGTCATAGCGGACGGCGTTCGGGTGCCGGAAGGAAAAAACAAGTTCAAAGTTCTCTGTCGCATAAGGAAATCGCTGATAATCGCGGTGTGCGGCGAAGACCCGGCGGGCATCTGGGTAATAACCGTGCTGCAAAAAAGAGGATGATTGGCGTGTTATCGCATCCATCGTGTTACAAATGCCGGGTTCCAATGGATCTTGTCCGTTCTCCTTTCGAGGCAAGGGGCGTCATTGTGAAGGATGCCGAAGGTTACCGCTGCCCCAGTTGCGGCTTGGAAGTTTTCTCATCTGAGCAAATCGACGCAATTCAGGAAATCATCTATTCATTTGTCCCCCCGGTGATTTTGAAGCGCAAGATTAGTTCGGCTGCAGGAAAAAAACCGGTCATCTACCTGCCGCAAGAGATCTTGCGTGCAATCGGTGCGCAGATTGGCGATTCGATGGAGCTGTCCGTTGAAAGGAGGGGCCGCGTAGTCATGGCGCTTGCGCGGTCTGACGCCAAAGTAGTCGTTAAATCAGGGTTTAGTGCGAAGAGGTTGCCGCGCATGGCTGTCTTGCCCGCTTGATGGTGCGCAAAATGAACTACCGGAAAGCAAAAGGAACGATGTATGAGCGGCAGCTTAAGAAGATGCTCGAGGAAAAGGGCTTCTTCGTCACCCGCGCGTCGGGTTCGGGCAGCGACGGCATCAGCCCCGACCTGATTGTTTTGAAAACCACCAAAAAATTCGCGCTTGAGTGCAAAGCGTGGAAGAACTCCCTGACCTTCGACAAGCCGAAAGTAACCCTTTATCGCGAGTGGGAACAGAGAACGGGCATGCCCGTTTACGTCGCATGGAAGATGCCGCACAAGGAATGGCGTTTTTTCCCTTTGGCGGTGCTGAAGGAAACCCTTGGCGGCTTCGCTTTAAACAGCAAGGACTTCGGCATGGGCATGACTTTCGAGGATTTGGCTGATTGACCGGAAAGTATAAATGTCATACATGTCATACGTTTTGTGGTGACTTGTATGACTTATGCGAACATCACGATCCGTGGTTTGAACGAAAAAACTTACAGGAAGGCAAGGGCGCTTGCGGTTGAAGAGGGGAAAAACATGGGTGAGGTCGTGAACGAAGCGCTGCAAATATGGCTGGCAAAGCCTGTGAAGAAGATCAAGGCAAAATCATTCATGGATCTTTTCGAACGACCCAACGACTGGGGTGTTAAAACGGACATCGCAAAGGAAGCAGACGAATACATCTACCGGTGAGTTGCTTGGCCATATTTTTAGACACTGCAGTCTTGGTTGCCTTCCATAACGCCCGGGACGCAGGGCATGAGACGGCCAAGCAAATCCTGTGGCGCGTTTTTCACGGGGAATTTGGCAGCGTCTACACGTCCGAATACATCGTGGACGAAGGCGTCACCCTGACGTTTGCGCGCACCAAAAACCGCCACCAAAGCAACTCCTTTCTTCAATATTGTCTGGGCTCCGCGGTTGACCGCCTTTTCTCCATTTTACCCGTCACTTCCGAATCTTTCAGGGACTCGGCAGCCGAATACCTCCGCCAAACTGAGCTTATAGCTGATTGCAAAAATAATCGTACTTTGGCTGCCTCGTAAAAGGAGCCTTAAAAAGTACAGATATTTTCGTTATTCGCTATTAGCTTCACCGACTGTTCCACGCTCGTGCTCATGAAAAGGCACGGAATCAAGAACATCGCCACCTTCGATTCGGGCTTCAGGAAGGTCAAATGGCTGAAAGTGGTTTAGGTTGCGGGGTTTGAAGAGGTCAGCTCTTCGCGATGTGTGCCAACGAGGGTTCGCGTTTCCGCCGTCAAAGGTGTCGTGCGTTACGCCGTAGACTTTCATGGGTTTCATAATAGTTTGAGTTCCCCGGTTATCCTATCCAGCTCTTCCTCTTCGCACGGCCCTATCCCTACAACAGTCTTGCTGCCCGGAGCTATCTGCGTGTGGCCCGCGTCTTGAATGAGCGCTGTCGGCAGGCCGGATTTCTTCGCTTGGTTGAATATGGCCAAAAGTTCCTTTTCGCCTTGGACCTTGAGAACCACTTTTTCCTGTCCGCTTTGCATCCAGCCTTTCCGCTGGGAGTCCTTGCTCTGCAGGTAGGCTTGGAGGGAAGCGTGCGCGCACTGGGCTGCTATTTTGCCTTTCCCCATCCCAAGGTCGTTCCTGATAACGAGAGCTTGCTTGAATGGCATGAGAGTTGTTATGGCGTGCCAAGGGTTTAAAGTTTACCGTGACCATCAAAGGGGGAAGCGTCCCCCAAACGCAACTTAACGACCCAGCCGTTAAGTTCGTTTGCCCTATTCTGGTCGGCGTTACCCCCTCCTATGGAAAAGAGAAAAACTAGCGGGCGGCATTACTTTTGCGCGTTGCTATGCTTACCGTAGGTGCGGGTGCACGTCCGGTTTGTCCGCGAGCCCTGCTCGGTTTATCGCTGCCGCTTCTTCATTTCGGGCCTGCTGTTCGATTTGCTGGAACATCATCTGCGCTTTTTTCGCCTTCGCGTCCAACGCCTTCACGTCGAGTTTTTCGCCCATCCACTTGAAGAGCAATTGTGCAAGAGCCTTAGCCCCGTTGGCGTCTATGATGTTGCCCGGTGTTTCAGCGAGTAAAGCGGCCCCACGCAAACCGTAGAGTTTGGAGAGCGCCGGTAGCAGGCCAGCCATGCCCACTATGGGCACCACTATCTCGTTCTTAACTGCTCCTGCTTTTATCCACGAGCCGAAGTAACCCTTGTTAGTTGCGAAAGCGTACACCTGGGGCTTTTCAGTTGCGCGGTTGATCGCGTAACCCGCCATGGCGACGACGTTTTTGCCGCCGATTTTCGCGTAGTAAGAGAGTATTTCCGATGAGACCTCGTACTGGCCTTCCACTGTGAGCGGCTGGAGGTCTCCCCTCAACAGGACTATGTCGTGGTTCTTTAGCTTCTTGTAGTAGAGCTTCATGGAAAAAGTCCGGAGTTTGCCGCTCTTCAGCGCGAGAACCTGGTTCGGGAAATGAGGGGAGTATAGCGTGGCGAAGTGTTCCGCGCCTAAGCTTTTGGCGAGGTGGTCCACTGCGAGCTTGCTTACCAACCCGATTCCCGGCAACCCCACGATGAGCAGTGGGTCTTTCAGCTTCGGGCGCTTTTTCTCTATTATGAACGAGTTCCTGAAGTCCGTCATCCAAAATCACTTTTCGTATTTTTTGTTTTTTTCTCTTTTGGTTTTTTGCCTTCTTTTAGCTTTTTTTCTGACTTTTTGGTTTGTTTCTTTTCTTTCTTTTTTGGTTTTGTTTAGTTTTTCTTTTTTTGTTTCTACTTTCCGTATTTTTCCTTTCTCCTGTATTGAGCGTACTTGTCGTGCGGCGAGTAAGGCGCGGGGTGGACTGACTTAGTTGGTTCCCCGCACTCGGCGCATTCTTCCTTCAGCGTGTACCCGTCGCGCGGACACTTGCGTAGGCGCTTCATTAGTATATTTTAGGGAACGGGGTCTTAAAAGGCTTTCAAGGACACACGACCAAAGGAGGGAAGGCGGTTGGAAGCCACCAAACGGAAGGGAGTCAAAGAGCGGCAATGGTTGAATCGGGTAGGCCCGGAACTCGGTGGAAAGGAGTAAAGCCTGAAAAGAACAAATAACCCTGTTTTCTTTCTTTCAATAGAAAGATTTTAATATGGATGTCGGCTAGGCTTATACTATGGATGACTACCAACTCAAGGAAACAATCAAACGCATAATCCGGGAATTCCACGAAGAAGGCCTCCCCGAAGTAGTGGAACGAAGCGTACAACTGCCAAACCTTGAAAAGATAACCAAAGCCATAGTCATAATAGGGCCCCGAAGAACCGGAAAAACCTACCTTACCTACCAAATGATGAAAGAAAAGATAAGCCAAGGAAAGGAAATAACCGACTTCCTATACGTGAATTTTGAGGACGAACGAATCGCGGGAATCAGGCCGGGGCAACTGGATTACCTGCTAGAATGCTACCAAGACTTATACCCTGAAAAAAAACCAGTCCTAGTCCTAGACGAAGTGCAAAACGTGGGCGAATGGGAAAAATTCGTCCGAAGGCTCAACGAGAAAAAATACGAGATTTACGTCACGGGGTCAAACTCGCGCCTCCTCAGCAAGGAAATCTCAACCTCGCTAAGAGGACGGTGCCTTGCCATAGAACTGCTGCCCTTTTCCTTCAAAGAATACTCGGCCCTGAAAGGCATCAAACTGGAAGAAAACTGGCAGTACGGCAACCAAAGGCACGAAATCAAAAAAGCCTTTGACGAATACTTCACGCTTAGCGGCTTCCCGGAAGTCGCCTTGGAAAACAAACTGGAGCTGGTGGACGATTACTACAAGGCCGTATTCTACCGCGACGTGATCGAACGATACAAGATAAAAAACACGGAGTTGATGAGGCTCTTCATGCAATACCTCGTCAACAACTACTCTCAAGCGTTCTCAGTAAACAAGTTCAACAACTTCGCTAAAAGCAACGGCTACACTTCCAGCACAAGCGTCATCCACTCCTACGCGCGGATACTGGAGGACGTTTACTACTGCTTCTTCATGGGCGCGCGCCTCAAGTCCGCGAAAAAACAAACCAGCTACTTCAAGAAAACCTACCTGTCAGACCAGGGCTTCATCAACCACTACGTCACGGAAAAAGACAAGGGAAGAATGCTGGAAAACATCGTGTTCCTCGAACTCTATCGGCGCGGCGCGAAACCCGCTTACTACAAGGACGGCGCGGAATGCGACTTCGTTACGCAAGACTCCGCGATACAAGTCACTTATGCGCTTGAAGAGAACAACAAGAAATGGGAAATAGACGGTGCCATTCATGCAACGGAACGGTTCAACACCAAGCACGCCATCATAATCACCTACGGCCAGGAAGACCAAATCAAAACCCACGACACCACCATACGCGTAATCCCCATCTGGAAATGGCTCCTCCAAAAATAGCCCCGGCAACAAGTAAACCCCGCGCTAGGCCGTAATGCACGCCAAGCCCCCACACTATTGGTTTCTTCGAATACGAGCCGTCCAAGGATTCCCTCGGCCTTGGCTTAAGGACGATAAAGGGAATAGCTTTACTAGCAGTCAAAAGCCTGAAATCGAGAAAAGAAAAACAAGCTATAGCAAGACCAGCAAATAAATCTAAGAAATAGGCCGGTCTTGCTATATAGTGAGCCCCTCAAAACAGTCTGGAAACTTTCTGGGCTCACTATAAACACCCTGAATAAAAGCGAGTGAGCCAAACCAAAAGGGATCGTGTGGTAGTTCAGGCTTTCGCGATTTCAAGAGATGCTTCGAGCTCGGAGCCTGACGCGAGGGATTGTAGGTCTTTGGCAAGCTGGGCAACTGTCTTCTCCGCCTGCTTGTAGGAGTCGGCCTCGACGTCCACGTAGTAGGTTGGCGCGCTCACGTATAGTATTCTCACTTTCTTTGCGCTGCCTTCCAGCGACGCTATCACTTCCTTTATTTTCTGGAGGCCGTTTGGAGCGAAGCTTTTGAGCGTAAGTACAGCTCGGACCTTTGCTATTTTCGGCTTGATTTCCCTCTTGGCGAATTCCTCGAGCACTCCGAGCCAGCTCTTGGGCAGCTTGGCCTCGCATTTTCCCTGCGATATCGCCTCGAAACCAGCGTACAGGCCGCCGTATTTTTCCTCAAGCGGCTGCTGCACTTCTACTGCGGCAACGCTCATGCTCTTCCCGAGCTTTTTGGAGGCGGCCTCTAGCATCTTCTGCGCGCGGTTCTGCTGCTGGTGCTGGAGCATCTTGCGCTTCTTGTCGGATTCGCTTACCCGCTTGAGCGAGACGTCCACCTGGTGCTTGCTCTGGTCGACCGATATTACCTTGACTACTATGACCTGGCCTTCCTTGACGTGTTCGCGTATGTTGCGGACCCAGCCCGAGAACACCTCGGACACGTGGATGAATGCTTCCCGGTTTCCGTACTCCTGCAAAGAAACAATAGCGCCGTAGGGCAGTATCTTCTTGGCCTTGGCAATCGTGTACTCGTCGTTTTCCGGGTAATCGTTCATCAGCCGAGTACCTCTAGGATGCGGCAGTGGATGTTGGCGCGGCCACCTGACGGGCCGACGAGCGTGTTGCCGCACTTCTGGCACGTGACCTCGCTTTTGGCGTCCCCGAACACTATCTGCTGCGCGCCGCAGTCGCATTGTACCTTAAGAAACCTGCTCATAAAATCACACCTACTTTGCTGTTTCGGCCTTCTTTTTCATGCGGCCCGAAATGACCCGCTCGTGCTTCCTCTTGCAAACTTCGCATTCGAGCATTATCTTGTTCCTTATCCCCTGCTTTTTCACTGTTGCTTTGCCCTTTACCTTGCCGTGGAATCCCGAAAGCTTGCGTGCGTGCTTGCGGGTGCCCCACGCCAACGTCCGTCCTGGCTTGAACTTGCTCGTCGTAACCTTGACCTTGTGTTTGGTGTGCTTGTTGCACTTGGCGCAGAAAGCATTCATCTGTTTCGGTACTATCATGTGATTATTTTCACCACGCCTTTCCTGTTCAGGAATTCTGCCTGCTTGCCGTTGAAACCGACTACATCCCCTGCCTTGTAGGGCCCGTAATTCTGGGAGTCCAAGCCAACAAAAGCAGGAATGTCCTTGAGGACTTCCACCCTGGCTTCTTCGCTTTCAGATGCAGAGGTTTTGGTCAGCTCGCCGACAGTGGAAAGAAGTCTGATTAGGCCGGTATATAACTCTTTTTCTTTGCCGGCAAGGCCTTCTTCGCTTGAGTTGTTGCGCTGGAAGTCCCTCAATGCTTTGAACACTATTTTCTGTTTCCGCAGCTCGAAGATGTCGTTAAGTGCCTTTTTCGCGTTCTCAACTGACCGGGCGGTTTCAAGGGAAAACTCCCTCTTCAGCTTCCCCTCGTAGCTGGCCACGAACCGTATGTACTCGTCGTTTTCCGGGTAATCGTTCATCAGCCGAGTACCTCTAGGATGCGGCAGT
>JACROM010000104.1 GCA_016214445.1 Microcaldota archaeon | reverse complement strand
GTATGTAAACACCAAGCGTGGCGTTTCAACACGCTCGAAGACTATCGCAGGCATTACAATTACGAACAGCCCAACCGCGCCATCGGTTGGGCAAAACCATATGAACGGTACTACGCTTATGTGCTATGACGAAAGTGTCAAGAGGTTACCGTGAACCGCAGCTCCTCTTTACTGGAGACCGCCCCAAAAAACTACTTATTTATCTGGCAAGCCTTCAAGCACTCATCGCGGGACTCCGCTCCTTGCCTTCCTATGCCCACACAGTACTTGGGGTTGCGGGTCTTGGTGCTGTCGCCGCAGACCGTAATGTACACTTCGATGTTGGTTTTTGCGTCAACGGATTTTTTGGTCACTACAAGCTTGTCGTTATCGCAGATTCCGCTCGAACTCGCGCATGCGAACTCAAGCTCGTCCTCCAGAACCGGCAGGTCACCTATCACTTCCCCGCGCATAACGTAGGCATTGACCTCGAAGTTCGATTTCTTCGGCTGGGTTACTCCGAAACCTTTGGCCTGGATGCTCTTCAGGCCGTCCGTCATAACCGCTTTCGGGTCCCCGACACCGAAGCTTATGCCTCCAAGGATGTTCAGCAGAACACCCAGAATCGCTATCGCAACTATGACCGAGATGACGAGCATCATGGTCTCAAAAGCCTGACCCCTCTTCATGAAAACACCTCTCTGGCAATTACTCCGAGCTTGTTTTTAATACGCTATCTTGAGCCGTGAAAACCCGGAACACTAGTAAAGAATGCAGCAGTTGCGGGTCGTTGGTGCAAAAGACGTTGTGGGAACGGCAACACGTTTGCTCTTCCTGCGGTTTGTCGTTGGACCGTGACGTGAACGCTGCGATTAATATACTCGCGAGAGCTACCGTCGGGATGACGGAAAGTAACGCCTGCGGAAACGAGCCATGCTCGTCGTTGAAGCAGGAAGCCCAAAGCGTCAGCCTCGGGTAATTCACGGCTTTTAGTTGGACTTGTTTGGATTTGCCAACCGCTCCGACGCGCGAACTGGCTCGCGAACAAAAAAAAGCCTACCATTGCTTGACCTTCAACCCTTCAACCCGCTTGAAGTGGTTAATGTTGCGCGTATAAAGAATCGCGTCATTCTTTATGCAAATACCCGAAGTCAACACGTCACGTATATCCAAAGGAGCCCCTTGCTTTTCCAGCGTGCGCCATATTGCAGCCGCGATTTTGGAGCTTTCCTGGTCGAATTCGAGGACGGGAAACTGCGAAAGCAAATTTGAAAGCAAAGCGGCGTTTTCAGGCTTCTCACTTTTGAACGCGCCGTACCAAAGCTCCAGCGAGGTAATGCTGGTTACGGAATTATCCTTGCGGTCCAACAAATTCAACGCATTCCGAGCTTCAGGCATCTTTCTTAGGATGGCGACCAGAAGGTCGGTGTCCAACACGTTCATTCCACGTACCCCACATCAGCTTCAAGTTGCTTTCAGTCGATTTGGCGGTTTCCGGAGTGTCCTCCCATGCGCCCCAGAAGTCCTTGAGGGATTTTTTTTCCTCAGCCATACGGCTAAGAAAAGCATTGAACGACTCATTCTCGCTCTTGAGCGCCGCCAGCCTGAGATAAACGGCATCACTGACAGAAATGTTCCGGTAACCCACACGCTCACCTATATATGCTACCTATATATAGACTTAAAAACATATCGTTCCGGCACATTTGAAAGAGAACTTACCAATCACCAACTACCCAAACCAGTCTGCATGCCTTTCAATTTTATCGAATCCTTGTCGAAACCCAACGCTCCGAGGATTTTCAGCACAGCCGGAAGTACTTGGTTGTTGATGTAATAATCCGGATCGTAGTCCTTCGCGAGCTCCTGCAGGCGGGCTTTCTCGGAGATGCTCTTCCCTTCCTTCGTGATTACATAGGCTATAAGGGAACCCTCGAGCACGTCCACTCCATTTTTCCTCGCGTGAATCACTGCTGCAACTTCCGGGCTCTTGACCTCGTAAGCGGAAACCTTCTTCCGGAGCTGCGTCCAGACAACGCAATCTTCCAACGGAACCCTGCCTTCCTTCAGGTCCGCAACAACTTTCCTCACCAACTACGCTGCTTTCTTCACCTCGCCTTCCTTCAAAAGAATCTCGAGCACCTGGCGCTGCGTGTTCCTAGCGACGCGGCTCCAGTCCCGCCTGACGAGCTCGAAACCGCGTATCTTGATCCTTCCTTCCTCGTTGATGAGCGCGTACTTCTTCTTCGCGCCAGCCTCCCCCTGTTTTTTTGAGACGAATATTCCGCGGGGATAAAAGTCTTCCAATTCCAGGTTCATTGTTTCCGGAAGCGAGTCGTTCACTTTTTTCTGGAACTCCAAAACTTTTTCCTTATTGCCGCCATACTGCAAAAATGCGGCGTCGGTGTCTGCATAAAGCACACTAAACCCGTCCTTCTCGGCTTTTTCCATTGTATCTTGGATGTATCGCCGCCCGTAAGCGGTAACTGCCTCGCCGCACTCGCGGCGGTACCACCGAAAACGCGGGTATAACAGCACCCCATAGGTGGAATTTGCTGTTATCTTCAGCGCCCACTGCTTCGCGTACAAAGCCTTGTACTCTGCTGAATCCTTGCCGAGCTTCTTCATCTCCTTCTGTATGGCGAAACGGGCAGCCAAAACCTCTTCAAGCATCGAGGGAATAAGGCCTTTGCGTTTTTTGCAGAACTTGTAGCCCTGCGGGGAAAGGTGAGGGTTTTCGCAGCATGAACAATCAAGGGTGGCGGGGTCGATGTTGTGGGAAATGATTATGGACGGGTACAGGCTTTTGAAGTCGAACACAACTAGATTGTCGTACACCCCTGGCTGCGGGCTCTTCACGAACGCGCCCTTTATGGGCTCGCTCATCCTCGATGCTATCTGTTCCTGCGTTGGCTTCCTCGGTACGACTTCGTTGCGCTCGAAAGCCTTCCTCAACAACAAGGCTTCCACCAATTGGCCGGAAGAGAACCGGGAAACGTCGAACAAAGTCGAGCCCGTAACCCTCGCGAGTTCCACGAACAGAGGCAGCGCGTATTCCGCCAGCTCCAGACACGCGACTGCGTCGGAACGCGAGTACTTCGCCAAATGCTCCAACGCATCCCCGCCTTCGTCCCACGCCTGGAATATCTCGGATTTGTTGATGTCCTCCTTCTTCTTTCCCAGCAACCCCTCGTACGCCTTGCCGAGCGTCAGCCGCTGCAGCTTCACAGCGCCGATGTAGTCCAGAAAATAAACGGTGTTGTAGACGTCGAAGTGGATTCTTCCGCCTATCTTCGTCACGTTGCGCACACCCAAACGCCTGCTTTTCGGAAGGGAATTGTCCCGTCCCAAACGCAGCTTCGCTCCTGTTGCCTTGGCCCTTTCCGCAACATAGGGAAGGTCAAACACGTCGCCGTTGTAGGAGCACAGCAAATCGACCTTCTTTTCCCTCAGCCGCCTGCCGAACTCCTCCAGAACCTCTTTCTCCGAGGAAAGCGATTCCACAAAATTGGAGGAGAACTTCTTTTTCCAGCTGAGCACCTTCGCTTCACTTGCGTCGGCGTAACTCAGCATTATGAGCGGGTCCTTCTTCGCGTCCGGCAGGCCGTGCGTGTTGTAGGTCTCTATGTCGAAAGCCAAAGCGTTTACGACAAAAGGCTCGACTCGCTCAACAGGAGTTATGCTCTCTATCATCCTGTTCTTTCCGGTTATTTCCACCAGGCCGCAGGGCACAAGGCCCTTGTCTATGAGGTACCTTCGCACAAAAGGAATCCTGCTCTCGAACGCCTCGCCGAAACCCCTTACAGCTTCCCTGAACAACGGCACCAGACCCGGGTGAGCCACTTCCAGACGGAAAAGCTTGGTTTTCTTTCCCTCCAAAACTCGCTCCACTTCCTCCATCTTCCCGAACTTGTACTGCTTTCCTTCATCCATCACCGAAACGTCCCCGATGCCATTGCTGTCCCGTGCGAGAAGGTAGAAGTAGGGCTTGAAAGACGGGTCATAAGCGCGGAAAGTCTTCCCTTTGGCTTTCAGGGTAAGCCTTATGGCGCGCTTGGAGTGCACGTAATCGGCGTCCAGAAGCATTGCAACAGCAGACATCAACGTTTTTAAGCCGCTCAACGTTAAAAAGAGGTATGCCAACCAAGCTGAACGTAGTGGATGACATAAAGAATCAGCTCCGCACTCTTGACTCCAAGATAAACCTGCTTGTCCAGAAACTGAAAACCATAGAGAAGAACCAGGAGATACTTAGCCAGACCTTGCTCAAGGTGAAGCAGGAAGTCAAAGAAGGCGGAGGAAAAGCTGCTGTACAGACGGGCGCGAGCAGCGAAACCGAGGAAAAAATCAAGGAGCTCGAAAGCGAGGTAAAACAAATCCGCTACGTCATCGACTCCATCAACCCCTTGGAGTACGCGACGATCGACCAAGTGAAAGAGCTTTTGGAAGAGAAGTGCAAGAAGTGACAACTAAAAAATAGTTTACATTATTGCAGTATATATTGTTCGGTCAGGCCGACCCGCTCGGTTAAGACCCGCCGTCCAACGGCACGGGGCGACTTATATACAAGTATTACCAAGTACTACAAGGTAAGTACAGCGCGGTGGTGCAAGCATGGCGGAATTGATTACTGTTTCAGTCAAAATTCCGAAGAAACTGGACGATGATTTGGAAGACTACATGAAAGAAAACGGTTACGCCACGAAAACGGAAGTGTTCCGCGAGTTGTTGCGCGGCCAGCTTTACAAGACCGTTGAAAACATGAGGGGCGCGCTTAAGGGTGAAGTCAGGCGGTTCAAAGGTTCAGACGGCGACTGGCGAAGGCAGGAGTGGAAAAAAGCGTTAAAGAAGGCCGGCGGTGACGCGCAGAAAGCGGCAGCGTTGCTTGACAAAAAAGAAAAGAAGGCCCTTTCAGACCTCCGCCTATAGTCCCGCCAGAAACTGTTCGAGCGTGAAGGTTTTGACCATCAGGGACGCGGTTTTAATGAACTTCAGGTCGTTGGTTACGAACACGTCAGCGTGGCGTTGAGCCAGAAGCGCGTGCGTGAAGTCGTTGACGCCAAACACTCCTCCGGCCGAGCTGTTGAGCCTGATTGCATCTTCGGTGTCTTTTCCGGTTTTCTGGACGATTTCGAGTTTTTTAGCGTCCTTGAACTCATCTATGACATCCTCCGCAGCCTCCCTCGCCTGATGGCTCGGATGGCTGCGGTATCCCCTTGATATGTTGATGGCGTTACACATCCCCTTCAGACATCCCCGACGATTCCTCCTTTGGCCTGATGCCAAAGGTATCCTCGCCGCAGGGGGGAATCAGGAGGACCGTGAAACTGAAGGGGGGATGTGCCCCCCTGCGGTTCCGAATGAATTTTTGCAGCCAAAGGGTTCCCCGGTTTTCGAGACGTTGGCTCACTTCACCAAGAACCGTCTTGGATACGACCAGCTCAAACAGGCAGTCCGCGCTTTTCTTGAAAAACAATTCCGCGCGCTCCGCGTTTTTCTCCCCCAGTATGGGCGCAATGAACACGTTTGCGTCCGGGTACACTTTCATGGCGTTCGCTTGCCTTGGACTGAATATAAAAGGGACAGCAGCTGGCCGGTCTTGTGGCCGTCGGTTATGAACAGCGGCAAAAGGTTCACAACAGCTATGAGCAGGTTCAACAGGTAGGTGAGGGAGAAAACCAGAAGCAGGAAGGACAGGAGGGAGTAAATGAAACCGAAACCTTGCTTCGGCTTGTTCTCCAACAATACGCTCGGAGTAAGCGACGCCTGTATCCCGAGCTTGGCATTCGCTCCAAGCGCGACCTTCTTCACACCGGCGTTCGTCTCCAGCGAAACCTCCTCGCCGCCAGACTTGCCCTCGAGAGCGGACGCGATGTCCGAAGGCAGCAATATCCGCTTGCCTTCGACCTTCAACAGCCTCTCGCCTTCAGACAAGACCGAAGCGGACTGGAAAGACTTGTTGGCGCATACTACAACCACATCCATCAGGTTGCCCTCAATTGTCTTGCCGTCCTTAACCAACACCACGACGGGGTTGTGTTCGGCGCTGACGTTCGAGTAAAGCCCGCTCAAATAAAGCAAAGGCGAGCGGTCAACCGAAACGAGACCCGCTCCCGAGGAAACCAACCCCTGCAGTGAAGAGTTCTGGGGAACGAACGAAACCGCGATGCCGTCCGATAAAGCGGGCAGCAGCGAAGCCAAGACGAATGTAACCAGGAAGAACGCGACGAAAAACAAGACGTTCGAGGTGCTGCCAGCAACCAGGATGCGGCGCTTCTTCACAAGCGAAACCTTGTCCAGCTTCTCCTCGTCCGGCTCCACGAACGCGCCAACTGGCAGGAAGCCAAGCAAAAGGATGCCTGAAGACTTGAGCTTCAGCTTCTCCACATAGCACAGGACGCCGTGCGCCATCTCGTGGACTATCGCTATGATAGCGATTGCGAAAACCGCCTCCCACGGAACAGTGACTCCGGGAATGAGAAGCTGCACTCCCGGCGGAGTGCCCGGAACAGTGAAAACCTTGTACGCGTGCAAAGCGATGCTCAACAGGCCCATACCCGCCAATCCCACCAGAACAGCGGCGCCGAAAAGGTACTTTTCGCCGCCTGGAAAGAACCCGCTCAGCGCGGTAAGGAACCTAGAGAAATACGCTATTGCGAGAAGCAAAAACATGAAGCCAAGGTGCTTCATCGCCTTTTTCAAACCGAAAACCCGCCAGCCGTACGGGAAACCGAATGCGAGAGTGGTGCCCCAATCAGCAGCATCCCTCACGAACCGAGGGTGCCTTTTAGCCACCTCCTTCATCAAGTCAAAGCCAGTCTCGCTCCTCACTATAAGGAAACCGTAAAACGAGTCAACGCCCGTAATCTTGTGGATAGTGAAACCAGTCAGAACCAAGACAAGAATCGCCAGAATCGATTTCGGGTAGACGTCGAGCGTGGAAAAGGCTATGCCGAAGAAAAGCACAGCACCAACCAACACAACCAATCCTAAACAGAAAGGCGTCTTCAGTTCCTTCATTACAACCAGTTACTTCTTCTTGATTTTTATTATGTCGCCAAGAGTGAACTCCTTCTTGAACGGAACGGATTTCGCCTGCTGCTGCTCCACTTCCTCGGCAATCTTCGACTCAACTAGGGTTATCCCAAGGGCGTACTCGATCTTCTTCGCCACATCTGGCAGCGGCTTTCGGCGCTCTTCCTCGTAAGCGCGCAGGTCTGGTTCCGAAATGAGCATCTGCTTCGCGAAATCCTCCCTGGAAAGCGATTTCGTTTCCACCCTCGCTTTCATTATCTTCCTGCCGAAACCGGCTACCAGTTCCTGTTCCGGCTTCTCCTTGCGCTGGGCGGGCTTCGGCTGCTGCGGCCGGTACTGCTCGAACAACTGGAAACGCTTTGAGTGTTCGGCACAGCGTTCGCACAGGGCTATCTTGGCCCCCTCGACGTAGCCTGTTCCAATGGCGTCGTTTCCGCAAATGTGGCAGGATTCCATTTTCGTATTATCCCGCACAAATCCTATAAACCCTTTGCTCTACGACTATTTTTTCCGCGCCAACTCCACTGCCTTCGCAACGTCCTTTCCGGTCACCTTGCTCTTGCGGAATTGTTCCTCTATTTCCCTCGCAAGCTTCCCGAACTCTACCTTGACTTCCGGCATCAGGACTTTCTTGAACAAAACCCCCTCTTTCAAAGGCACAGCAACAAAACGGTCGCCGGGATAAAACTCTTCCCGCTCGCGGATAGTCAAAGGCACCACCAACTGTCCCTTCGGGCTCATTTTGACAAAGTCTTCCACTCAAACCACCTACAGTTAAACAGTTTAACCGTTTAACTTGATAAGGTTCCCGGTTTCCCTCGCCACCGGACAAAACATGCGGAACGCTCAACTCACACCAACTCCTTCAAAGCGTTCCGTCATGGAAAAGAGAGAAAACGGCTAATAAACCGCGCGACAGCAGCTGGCCGGTGGCTCTTGCCCTTCGAGTTTAAAACCCCGACAACCTAAACAAACTCATGGGAGTAGACATCAAGAACATTCTGGTGAAAAAGGAACGCTCGCTCGACGAACTCAAAGGTCGTTATGCAGTGGATGCGTTCAACGCGCTTTACCAGTTCCTCACCATCATCCGCCAGCCGGACGGCACTCCGCTCCTGAACCGCAAAAGGGAAATCACTTCGCATTTGAGCGGGCTGTTTTACCGGACATGCTCGCTGATGGAAAAAAACATCGTGCCAATCTACGTGTTCGACGGCGAACCGAGCGAACTGAAACGCAGGACAATAGCGGAGCGGGCAGCTGTGAAGGAAGAAGCGGAACAACTGATGAGGAAAGCAAAGGAAGAAGGGAGAATCGAGGAGGCCGCAAGGCTGGCGCAGAGGACAGCCAAGCTGACGCGGCCCATGGTGGAACAAAGCAAAACGCTGCTTGAGGCAATGGGTTTGCCGTGGGTGCAGGCGCCCTCGGAAGGGGAAGCGCAGTGCGCGTGGATGGCACAGCAGAAGATAGTCAACGCCGCAGCGACACAGGATTTCGACGCCCTGCTTTTCGGCGCACCGAAACTTCTACGCAACCTCACCTTCTCCGGAAAACGCAAGCTGCCCCGCACCAACGCCTACGCCATAATCTATCCCGAAGAATACGACCTTGGCGAAAACCTCAAGGCGTTGGGGTTGACGAGAAAACAACTCGTCTGGATAGGAATACTCGTCGGAACGGACTTCAACCCCGGAGCTCGCGGAATCGGCCCGAAGAAAGCCCTGAAATTAGTGAAGGAAAACTCGACGTTCGAGCAGATCAACTCCAAGCTCAAGGAGCCTATCGACTTCACCCCGTTGGAAGAACTGTTCATGAACCCGCCTTATGAGAAAGTCGATTCGCTCCAGAGAAAGCGGCCGGACGCGGCGGAACTCAAGAGGCTGATGGTGGAGGAGAACGACTTCTCGGAAGAGCGAGTCTCGTCAGCATTGGAGCGGGCGTTCGGGAAGGAGGATGAGAGGCAGAGCTCGTTGGACAAGTGGTTCTAGATGAAAAATCGAGAAGGTTTCTTTTCTTGGACCGACCAGCTTCTTTTCTTTCGCAAAGAAAAGAAGATGGTCAAGCAGAGCTCGCTGGACAAGTGGGTTTGAAACGCATAGCATTTTGCTATAAAAACCCGCAACAGTTAAATATAGCATTTTGCTATAAATAATAGGTGGTAAAAATGACTGCAATAACGCTGCGCTTTACCGGCGTATACGAGAAGATTCTGGACGCCCTTATAAGCTCCGGTTTGGCCAAAACGAAGACGGAAGCCATACGGTTCGCCTTGTTCAACACGGCAATAGAGTGCGGCGTCATCAGCGACAAGATTACGCTGAAAACGCTGCAAGCGGAATTTCAAAAGAAACCAATAAGCATAGAAGAGGTGTTGGGGGGCATAGAGGATGCAAAAGCCGCTGTTCGTAGATAGCTCGACGATAATAATAGGCATCACGCAACCTGAAACCAATTCCGCCAGAGTGCTTGGGCTCATAGGGGGAGGAAAGGCCGAAGCCATAATTTCAGAAAAAGCATTGCTTGAAGTAAAACGCTTCTTCCTTGCCAAACGCGGCGAAAAATTCGCTTACGCTACTGAACGGTTCCTCAAGAAAAACTTCAGGGTTGTTCCAAGGGCGGAAGTTGAAAGAGAAATCGCCAAGTACAGGGGCCAAATAAAGGAAAAAGACCTGGAACACCTGGCAACCGCAAAAAAGTTCGGGGCGACAATAGTCGCTTTCGACCGCGATTTCGAGCCGTTCAAAGAATACGTCACGCCAAAGCAATTCGTGAAAACCCTGAAGATGAAGCAGTTCGAAACGGAATATTGAGTGAGTTTGAGATGGACTGGTTCCTGAAGTTCACGCGCGAGATATTGCCGGCAACTGTTTACTCCATAGCCCGCGGCTACCTTCGCATGGAAAAGGAATGCGGGAAAACCTACGACCACATTATTTACGTCGGAAGGGACGGTTACATGCGGAGCTACCGCAGTGCGAAGGCGGAAGCCGAACTGGAAGCTTTTTTCGACAGGAAATCCTACGACCCGGGCTACGTCAGGGAAAAATGCGGAGAAACAGTCAAGCGCTTCCGTGAGTTCGAGGAAAAACAGCAACGCGCAATGTCGCTCCTCAACGCGGAAACATTCACAGACGCAACAAAAGCAATGGAAAACCTGTGGGGCGTTTACATCACGCCGATGTTCTTAGGCGTTGCACTGGAAAAACAGCCGAAAGCGAAAGAACTCTTCGAGCTTGCAATCAACACAAGGCACATTACAGGGGGCTCCACCAGAAAGAAAGGAGCGGAAGGCCTGTACGACGAACTGGTCGGGAAAGCAGCGGAAAAATTGGAAGAGAAAACCAAAATCTCCAAAGAACTCCTGCACTATGCTTTGCCTGACGAACTCATTGCCGCACTGGAAGGAAAACAGCCGAACCTTGAAGAACTGGCGAAAAGGAAAAAGTGCTGGATAATACTCAAGAAACACGGCGAACTTTTCGTTTACTCGGGCGAAGAGGCTGAACGGTTTTACGGAAAGGAAATAGGAGAAACGAAAAACAAGAAACAATTGACGGAAGTCAGGGGCACAACTGTTTCAGGAAAAGGAAAACTCAAAGGAATTGCGAGAATAGTAATGAAACGCTCTCAACTCGGCAAGGTGGAAAAGGGAGACGTAGTAATCACGCCTATGACTTCGCCTGAATTCGTTCCTTCGCTTGAAAACGCTTCCTGCATCGTCACCGACGAGGGCGGAATGACGTGCCACGCTGCAATCATCGCCCGCGAACTGAAGAAGCCGTGCATCATCGGCACCCATTGCGCAACCGACGTGTTCGAGGACGGTCAATTGGTGGAAGTTGACTTGGACAAGGGGATTGTAAGGAAAAAGAACAGTTGAGTAAACTTTTTTTCTCCCCAAGGTTTTAATCCGCCGCCTCGCAGACGGAACACATATAGCAAGTGACGCAAAACTTTACACGAAACAGGCGTCGCTAACTTAAATTATAGCGGGGGGATAGTCATGCAGGTTGAAAGTTGGATGAAGTTGCACGTCGTATTGGAAAAACAGGAAGAGGGCGGTTTTGTCGCGTACATCCCGGAGCTTCCCGGATGCCACACGCAAGGCGAAACAAGAAAAGAAGTTCTGGAAAATATCAAGGAAGCGTCCGACTTGTATTTGGAAACAATGAAAGCCAAAAACAAACAGGTCGTTCCAAAGGCTGAAGTAATCCAACTTTAAGGAGCTGACAACCAATGACCAAGTTGCCAGTCCTAAGCGGGCCAGAGCCAATCAGGCTAGCGCTGAAACGCGGTTTCATAATCGAACGCCAGAAAGGAAGCCACGTCATTCTTTCCAAATGTGACACACTAGTGGTTATCCCGGTACATGGGCAAAAACCATTAAAGAAAGGCTTGACGTTGAAGATTCTGAAGAGCATCGGCGTAAGCCGCGAGGAGATTTGAGAAATAAAAAATGCGGCTGCCGGGAATCGAACCCGAATTGCGAGCTTGGGAAGCTCGCGTCATACCATAATCCAGAGTTGGCGCCAAAAATCCGGCTCAAACTCTTCTAGACCACAGCCGCTTCTGGAAAAGCTTGCCTTCGTTGGTTTATTTCCTTTTTCCTCCCGCGCAATACACCCTTACGCGGATACGCAACCGTTCCAAACAAAAAACCAATGACCAACAAAAACCAAAAAGTCAAACCAATCATACAAAATGTAAAGCCTTATATACTTAATGTAAATAATGTTTTACATTGGCTGGGAGAAAGGCCGGAGGTACGCACCCCTCAATTCGCCTTCCGCCAAACAAACCGACTTGACAGTTGAATCGTTGAGTCAGTTTGAAACCTCCCAGTCCCTTTGTTTTTCTTGGAAAAAACGGTGACTAAAATGAAAGTAATGGTTGTAGGCGCGGGAGTAATGGGAAGGCACCACGCGAGAAACTATTCTTCTTTCAAGGACGTGGACGAGGTAATGGTAGTGGAGCCGGGCGAGGAATCAAGGACGAAACTGGCGGAAATGAAGCTCGAAGGGATAACGTTCTGTTCGACAATTGAAGAGGCGCTGGAAAAGAAGCCTGACGCGGCCAGCGTAGCGGTCCCGACCAAACTCCACTACGAGGTCGCAACCAAACTGATAGGGAAGGGAATACCCTGCCTCATAGAAAAGCCCATAGCCGCAAGCATGGAGGAAGGCAAGAAAATCAAGGCGCTAGCTGAAGCGAAAAAAACAATCGTCATGGCGGGCCACATCGAGCGCTTCAACCCGGGCGTCCTCGCGCTGAAGGACAAAGTGAACGAGCTTGGCGAAATAGTGTACGCCTCAGCGCAGAGGTTCGGAATCCCGGGCCCGCGCGATTTGGGCAACGCGTTCTACGACCAAGGGGTTCATGACATGGACATCATCAGCTTCGTCACCGGCAAAAAACCCAAAAGCGCACAAGCGGTGCAGCAGAGCTTCAACCAAACCAACGACCTGGGCTCGGCAATAGTGGAGTACGAAGGCTTCTACGCGGGCGTGGAAGTAAACCGCGTTGTTCCGGTCAAGAGAAGGAAACTCCTTCTTCTGGGAACCAAGGGAATGGCCGAACTCGACTACATTTCCCAGGAACTCACCCTTACGCTGACCGACAAGCCGGTTCACGGCGCTAAAAACTTCGACGAGATACTCTGGCGAGTTGGAAGGGGAACGGAAGTGAAGCCGTACTTCGCGAAAGACGAGCCGCTCAAGCTGGAACTCGAGCACTTCCTCGAGTGCGCCGGACAGAAAAAGAAGCCGCTCTGCACCATAGATGACGGACTCGCCGCGATTGCTGTCGCGGAAGCATGCGTCAAGTCTGCCAAGACAGGAAAAACAGAACAAGTAGAAGCCTAAACCCGAATGGAAGAGGACTCCGCAAAATCATGGGCTTGCTTTGAACCGTTTACGCCGGCAGTCGGACAATCTCTTCCGCCGGAACGGAAAGAAACGGCTCTTTCTTTCCGTTTAAACGGAAACCTTAAAAAGGCCAGGACATATATTCGTAGCGGGCGGTGTTTGTTGGAACCGGGAACGAGCGAGGATGCTGAAAGTTTTGTCTTGCGGTCATCTGCGGAACTCCGCCCGTTCACCAGCGCACGCCTGAAAAACATCACGCACCGCCGTAGCTTCGTCAACCTCCTCGAAAAAAAACTTGAGAGAAACGAGTCCGGAAAAGGCATGCGCATAACGATACTGTGCGGCTTGCGCGGCACAGGGAAAACCGTGAGCCTGCTCCAGCTGGCCGAATTGCGTGACAGCCCGGCGCAGGCGTTTTACGCGCGCGGCGACGAACTCTTGGCAAACAACGTCGACTTGTTGAAGCTGGTTGAGGCACTCGACAAGATAAACCGCGAGAAAACCGGCGTGGGAAAGAAATACGTCCTGTTTGTTGACGAAGTAACCTACCTGCCGGACTGGACGCTCAAGACAAAAGTACTCCACGACACCCGGCCCGACTTGTCCCTAGTACTGACGTCCTCTTCCTCGCTCGCCCTAGCATTCCCTCCGGACATCGCCAGACGAAGCACGACGCTGACGGTTTCACCATTGTCGTTCAAGGAATACCTGCTCCTGAAACACGGCATCAGCGTGCCGGAAGACCTAGCACGAAAAATGCTTGCCGGATTATCCCGCGGCCAAACGCCATTGAAGGAATTCTCGCAAGCAATGGCTGCGGCAGGAACCAAGAACCTGGCAGGGCTCTTCGAAGACTACCTGCATGAAGACATGCCGCTCGCACTGCAGACCAGCGGGCAAGACTATTTGGAGGGAATGAAGTCAGTAGTCAAAAAAATCGTTTACGAAGACTTCCCGAAATACGGCAAACTCGACGCAAGCCTCCTGCCAAAAGCGGAACAGATGGCAGTTTTCCTCGCCAGAATCCCTTGCGACGCCGTCCGGCTGGAAAACCTAGCCAATCACTTCACTATCTCGAAGGAAAGCGTTTCGAAAGTGCTTGACCTCATGGAAAAATCGCTGCTCATAAAAGGCGTGGAAGCGCACGGCCGCAGGAAGGCAGTCAAGCTGCCGAAGAAGTGGCTGTTCCAGTCGCCGTCTATACGGTACGCGCTTGCCAAAGACTTGGGCTTGGAAAGCGATTTGACCGGCAACTTGCGTGAAGACTGTGTTTTCGCCGCGCTTGCTTCAGTCTTCGGAGCAGGCTCGGTCCAATACAGCCACGCGGCCGACTTCGTCGTGCCGGACAAGAAACTCGCGTTCGAAGTGGGCAACAAGGCAACCGAAAGAACACTGCCCAAACTAAACACGTTCACGCTCGTAACTTCCTCCCGCAAGGAAGGCGGCAACAGGATTCCGCTGCACTTGGCGTTGCTAGCATTTTGAAAAATCCCCCTATTTTCTATCCTTTCACTGCCTCGGGCGGGAGGGGAAATGGTGCGCTGGCGCCTGCTGCCATACTCGTGGTAGAGGCTAAACGAATCCGGCTGACCAAACAGGTTTTAAACGCTCGCGGCGTTATAGCAAAGCCAACAAATTTCATGAAAAGGTTGGCTTTGCTAGACTGCAAACAACGACAATTCTGTCGTGAAACTTCCGTGGTTTGCTGTTATAGCCGTCACTTAATTACAAAGGGCGGGGTAAGCTTGAAGATTGTTTACTGGTTTAATGAAATCGACAAGAACTCACTGAGCATCGCAGGCGGCAAAGGCGCGAACCTGGGCGAGATGACCCAGGCTGGTTTTCCGGTTCCGCCAGGTTTCATCGTTTCCGCACAGGCCTACTACCAGTTCATGGAGCAAACCAACCTAGCTGCGCTCGTGAAAGTCAAAACCGACGGGCTCGACCCCGAAGACTCCAAGACACTGCAGCAGACGAGCCAGGAAATAAAGGACGCCATACTCGAACAGGACGTTCCGTCGGACATACGCGCGGAAATAATCCGCGCATACAACAAGCTCGGCGGCGCTTCGCTCATACCTTCATCCGAAAACGAAGTACTCGTAGCAGTACGCTCCTCTGCAACTGCCGAGGACCTTCCAAGCATCAGCGGACAGGAACAAGCAGTTGCAATGGTCAACGGCGAACAGGTATACACGACAATGGAAAACCTGTGGAATATTTATGCGGGAAATAACGTCGCACTACAAGTTCCTTCTCTTGAAAAAAACAAGATAAAGTGGATGGAAGCCGGAATGTACCGACATCATGCAAAATGCAAATTATACAAGATTACAACAAGAAGCGGCAGAAGCATTACAATAACTCCGGACCACTCATTGGTAGCGTTAAACCCCGACACACTAAAACTCGAAACAATCAGAGTGCACGACGTGACTTCAGACACGAGAATACCTGTTCTCAAGAAGCTGCCCGCCACAACTCAAAAACGAGAAACGAGCATGCTAGACGTGGCCGCAACATTAAACGGCGACGAGCTCGTGATTGACGAAAAAGGAATAAGGATACGCCGAGGAAAATGGAGCATACAAAAGCCGTTTCCGAAAACCATACCGATAAACAAGGACTTCGCTTACTTTTTGGGCGTTTACGCTGCAGAAGGCTCCACCTATGACATAAATTGTGTGGACGTTTCCTGCGAATCCCGAGAAATCACAGCGCGCCTCAAAACCTATTTCAAAAATATCGGCCTCGGAACATCCAAAAACGAAAAAAACATCCGCGCATTCAGCCAAACACTCGTAAAATTGTTACAAAAATCCTTTGGAGACCCGCTTCCAATAAAAGGAAAGGGGAAAAGTGCAAGAATAAAACAAGTTCCCCAACTGGTCTTCAAGCAAAACAAAGAATTCATTGCAGAATTCATCAAAGGTTATTTCGATGGAGACGGTTACGTTTCCAGAAGAGAAATCTCCGCCGTAACCGCTTCCAAAGACCTAGCAAACGGCCTAGCATACCTGCTCGCCTCATTGGGAATAAAATGCTACCTGAGAACGAAAAAACAGTATTTCATAATCAGTGTTCCTCAAAGCGAGGCCAAGAAGTTCTACGAAAAAATCGGTGCAACAGAAGAGAAGGACAAGGCAAAATTGGAAAAAATGGTTGAAGAATACGCCATAAGAAAAAAACACCAGGACTTTATCGAAACACTGCCGCCAAGCCAAAAAGTATCTGAAATTATCGGGGAGGAAATAAGGAAAGACTTGCCCAAAAAACAGATCAAAGCCGTAATTTGCCCGACGACATGCGGGGGCGAAATGCGCAGAAACGGGAAAAGCAGCAGCGAGAAACAGAGATACATGTGCTCGACGTGCGGAAAATCCTTTTCCGAGGGAATATTCGAAAAAATCGAGCGCGATGTTGAAACAACAAGCGATCTAGACGAAAAAGGGCGTTTTAAGAAAGGATCAATTCCCTGGAATATGGGCGACCGGGTTCCGCAGACATACGGGTACGGCTACCTAAACGCAATAGCTGGAAAACTAGGCTCAAAACAACTCAAAAAAATTGCTGAAAGCGACGTAATCTGGGATGCGGTTGAAAAAATCGAGGAGGTAGATTACAACGGTTACGTCTACGACTTCACGGTTCCGGGAACTGAAAACTTTTTAGCTGGATTCGGCGGAGTTATCACGCACAATACCGCCTCGTTTGCGGGCCAACAGTCGACATACCTCAACATCCAGGGACAGGACGACGTGGTGGAAGCGGTAAAAAAATGCTGGGCCTCGCTCTTCGAAGCGCGCGCAATATACTACCGGCAGGACAAGGGTTTCGACCACAACAAGGTAGGCTTGGCAGCAGTAGTGCAGAAGATGGTCCAAAGCGAAAAAAGCGGCGTGATGTTCACAGTAGACCCAATGTCAAATGACCGCGGAAAAATAGTGATAGAAGCCGGCTTCGGGCTCGGCGAGGCAATTGTTTCCGGAAGCATCTCCCCTGACCACTACGTCGTCGACAAGCGGACCGGCGAAATCACGGACAAGAAAATCTTCAAACAGGACAGGATGGTGGTACGCGTAGGAAAAGTGACGAGGGAGGAGGACGTGCCCGAGGAAATGCAGGAAAACCAGAAGCTTTCCGACGAGGAAATAAAGGAAGTTGCTGAATACGGCAAAAAGATAGAACAGCACTATGGCTCGCCACAGGACGTAGAGTGGGCAGTAGAAGACTCGAAAGTGTACATCGTCCAAACAAGGGCGGTCACTACGCTCAATACTCAGGCCAAGGAGGGGAGTGAAGTGGAAGTAAAAGACGCCAACATACTTTTGCGCGGCCTCGGAGCTGCGCCCGGAATAGCAACCGGGACAGTAAAGATACTCGCCTCGGCAAAAGAGCTAGACAAGGTGCAGAAAGGCGACATACTCGTAGCGAAAATGACTTCCCCTGACTTCGTGCCAGCAATGAAACGCGCTTTGGGCATAGTGACGGACGAGGGCGGAATGACGTGCCACGCGGCCATAGTCTCCCGCGAACTCGGCATACCATGCGTCGTCGGGGCCGGCAAGGCTACCTCCACGCTCAAGGAAGGCCAGACTATCACCATAGACGCCAAGCGCGGAGTGATATTCGAAGGCAAAGTCCAGCTCGAGAGCAGCAAGACAGAACAAACATCCGCTTCATCACCCGGGCAGGTGGTTACGGGCACGAAAATATACGTCAACCTGGCTGAGCCGGACATATGCGACAGAGTTGCGAGCAAGAACGTCGACGGAGTAGGGCTTTTGCGGGCAGAATTCATGATCGCGGGCTTAGGAGTGCACCCGCGCAAGCTCATAGAGGAAAAAAGGCAAAAAGAGTTCATCGACGCCTTGGCCAACGGCCTCCGCAAAGTGTGCTCGGAATTCTTCCCGCGGCCGGTAATTTACCGCGCAACAGACTTCAAAACCAACGAATACAGGAACTTGGAAGGCGGCGAGAAGTACGAGCCGAAGGAAGAGAACCCGATGATCGGTTTCCGCGGCTGTTACCGCTACATCAAGGACCCCGAAGTGTTCAACATGGAACTGGCAGCAATAAAGAAAGTCCGCGAGGAATACGGCCTTTTCAATTTGTGGCTGATGATCCCGTTCGTCCGCACCCTTCACGAGTACAAGCTCTGCAAGAGGCTCGTCAAGAAATCTGGCCTCAACCAGAACAAGGACTTCAAGCTCGGGATAATGTGCGAAGTTCCCTCGACAGCCATACTCGCGGAGGATTTCTGCCGCCTAGGTGTTGACTTCATGAGCATAGGCTCTAACGACCTCACCCAGCTCACTCTTGGCTTGGACCGGGACTCCAGTTTAGTAGCTGAACTGTTCGACGAACGCGACCCAGCGGTCATAAAGTCGATCGAACGGGTAATCAAGGCATGCAGGAAGTACGGAGTGAAAGTGTCGTGCTGCGGCCAGGCGCCTTCTGTTTATTCGGAGTTCGCCGAAGCGCTCGTACGCTTTGGAATAGACAGCGTATCAGTTAACCCGGACGTGATCGACGTCACGCGCAAGATAGTTGCCTCGGCAGAACAGAAGATAATGCTGGAGCGGCTTCGCGCCCAAACACCCGCAACTGACGAAGACGATGATTGAAACCCGGCATTACAAGCGGGGTTTAATAACAACAAACGCTTATTCTTGACATGAAACTCTCCGTAATAGTACCAACGTTGAACGAGGAACGAGTTATCGAGAACACCCTGAAAGAGTTGAGGAAGCGGGTGCCGCGCGACGCGGAGTTCATAGTTTCGGACGGCGACAGCTCCGACCACACCCGCCAAATAGCGAAAAAATACGCGAAGATAGTGTGGAAACACATAGACTTCCCGTACAAGAAGAGCATAGCAGCAGGACGCAATGCAGGCGCAAAGGCAGCGAAAGGAGAAATACTATTGTTCAATGACGCCGACACAATGCCCTCAAAGGCGTTCGTGGAAGAGGCGCTTGAGGTTTTCCGCATGCAACCGGAAGTGGCGAGCGTGGGCTGCAACATTATGCCTTTGCACGAAAGCTGTATTGCGAACGTGTTCTTCAAATTCCTAAACCTCATCGTGCGCGTAGCTGGAAGCCTTGGCCAGCCGGCAATATCCGGCAACTGCGTCTTCTACAGGGCGGCCTCTTTCTGGAAAGCGAAAGGTTTCGACGAGAGCATGTTCGCTTCCGAAGACCAGGACCTGTCCCGCAGGATGGCGAAGATAGGCAGAGTGGTTTTACTACCGCAGCACACCGCCTACACCTCAAGCCGACGGCTCAAGAAGATGGGCTGGGTTGGGCTCCTGCTCGACTGGGGCAAGACCACCTTCAACTACGTCTTCGGCATCAAAACCAAAAGGTACGCGATTGTCAGGGAGATTTAGGCGCGCAAACGTTTGCTTGTTTATCCCTAAGTCACGCCGAACCCGGACTTTTCCCGTATGTATTGGCCTAGCAAATGATGAAACAGCTTATACTTGCCGCGGTCAATGCGCACGA
>JACROM010000093.1 GCA_016214445.1 Microcaldota archaeon | reverse complement strand
CGGGTTGTTTCAAACCAGTAGAGCGGTCTTTTGCGTTCTCTTTTGCTGGGTTGCTTGAACTTTTTTTGCTTTCTTGCCGAGTTGCGTGAACCAAAAACGCCCGTTTTTTTCCTCTGACGAGAGTTCAACAACTGCACAAAGATTACTACCGAGAAGCTCAAAACATTTCTTTACGTAATGACTGTACAAAGAAAATAATGCGGCCGAATTCTGTCCCACAGCCGCTGCTGTCCTTTTGCTTATATACTTTGTTTTGCGCGTTTTCAGGCAAAAAGGCGTGCCAGGCTTGGGGCGGCGTCAGTTTCAACGCCTGTTTGTCGGCGTGGTTTCGTTTCAAGCAAACCTTTTTGCGGTTTTGTTTTCTTTGTTTTCAGCAAAAGCCTCGAACTTGGGGTACTGTACGGGAATGGCGAGCTTGGTGTAGACGCTCGAAATAATCGCTTCGCCCTTGTCGAGTCCGGCGATGGTTTTGGAGTCGTCCGACAGGTCCTGCGCTGCCGAACCTATCAAGGCTTCGCGTTCCTGCTTCATCTCGTTGCCAAGGATGATTTTGGTGTTCATGTTCGCCAGAATCTCGCGCGGGATGAGCGAGGCGAGCTGCGTGATGGCTATCAAACCAACACCGAACTTTCTTCCCTCTCGCGCTATGGCGCTAAACACGTTCGATTCGCCTTCCCTCAACACCCTTGGCGCCTCCTCTATGACTATGCTCTTCATTTTTCCCTTTTCACCTTTGGCCTTGTCGAACAACTCGTTCGCCACAATGCTTCCAATCAGCAGTTCGGTTTCCGAAGCCAGGCGCGAAGTGTCCACTATCACTTTCTTCCCCTCGTCCAACGCTTGGACTATGTCCTTCGCTGTAGTCTCGCCGCCCTCCGCGCTGAAAGTCTTGTTGGTCAACGCTAATTCAAGACGGCGCTGTATCACGCTCAGCGTGCCTTCCTTGAGTTTCCCTTTCTCGAACCAGCTCGCCATTTCCTCGTCGCGGTCGTCATCCAGTATCTCTGTCATCCAGTTCTCCTTGAACTTCTTGTAGTAGAACCACAACGTTTCGCTTTGCGCTTCGCTGAAAGGCACTATGCCCTTGAAGTGCCACGGCTTGACGCTCTTGTAGTTTATTTTCAGCGTGAACGCTCCTCGCTCCGGGTTCGGCGAGTACGCTTTCAGGTTTTCGCCTGCCTTCGGGTGGTTCTTAAGGGCGGCATAGTATTCGTTGTGCGGGTCCAACACCAACACGCCGCAGTAGTCGTGGTTTAGGAGATTGTAGAGCATGACTTTTATGGTGTTGCTTTTTCCTTTTCCTGTATTGGATGCCACAAGCACGTGCGTTGGCAACACTTGCATGCCGTCCAGCAGCACTTCCTTCTCCAGTATCCTGGAGCCGCTCCTCACTTTGCCTTGTTTTTGACGTGCACTACCGCCTTTATTTTCGCGAGGACGTAGTTCCTAAGTTCGGCTTCCATGAACCCGCTTGAGGAAACATTTTCGAGCTGCAGACCAGAAGCCCACTCCAGCGCCTCAGTCTCGATCTGGCTGCCGTAAACGAGGTCGAAAACCTGCAGTATCATTTTTTCCCCGTTTTCCTCCGCCACCAGAAGTTCGCCTAGCTCAATGCTTTCGCCCGCTTTCTGCCGCACCATTATGCCCGCGTGTTCGCCGCCGACTATCTGTGAAACGATCTCCATGCTAATGCAACCTCTTGATGTTCCTGAAGTGATCGAAGTCGGCGTCGAATGAACAGAGGATTTCAATCCCGTTTTCTTCCATTATGACCGCCGTAAGGGCATCGCAGAGGCTTAGCCCGGCCCTTCTGCGTACAAGCCGCAACGCTTTTTCGATTTGCTGCCCATTGACGTAGAGGACGGTGATTTGCCTGTTCTGCAACAGGCCTTGCCCAACCTGAAATGCTTTTTCCGGCCCTTCCCTTGCTTGGAGGAAAGTGACCACCTCTTCGACGACATGGTTGGAGACGCAAACCGGCGTATTTTGTTCGTCGAGTGCATCCAGGATTTTTGATGCCGCCGCGTGGAAGTCGTCCCGATCCCGGTTGTACGCTATTATGGCGCCCGAGTCCAAAAAAACCCTCATATTCCGTACACGACGCTGTCAATTTCTTCCG
Organism: Microcaldota archaeon; assembly: GCA_016214445.1. Lineage (GTDB taxonomy): Archaea > Micrarchaeota > Micrarchaeia > Norongarragalinales > Norongarragalinaceae > JACROM01. The sequence continues at coordinate 2,293 of JACROM010000093.1, read as the reverse complement.
TTGCATTGGTTCTGGGTCCGCCTTTGACGATGCCCTTAAGGTCCTTGAGCGAATACTTTTTTTCCTGCCTTTTTTCTTTTTTGTGTTCGAACGCGTCTTCCAGCGCTTTCTTGATTGCCTGAGCTTCGCTTACCTTCGCGCCTGTCTCGAGCATGCACTCCGCCTGAAACCTGCAAAGAAGCGGCTTGGCGTTTTTCGGAATCTTCACAGTCATGTATTCCATGTTTTACACCAATTACACTTTTTACACTCTTGGTATTTATTGGTTTGCTTCAAAGCTTGCTGAGCCACAAGTGCGCGTCAGTTTGCTCCGAAAGTTTCGCCGTTTCCGGCAGCGCTGCCGCCAACAGGCTCTTCAATGAAAGCGCTTCATTCTGCGTCACCCGCGCGTTCCTGTCCGCGTCTATAAGCGCGTAAGGGTATCCGAGGAACGAGGGGTCTTTCCCGTTTTCAGCAAGGGTGCGCCAGGGCACCGCGTCCGCGTTTTCCTTGAACGCCTCGAACCTGAAAGTCCTGCCTGCTGGGTGGAGTTTCACCGCTCCTATGTTAGCTGGATGGTCGGGGTGGCTGCTTTCCGCTGCCCAGCAGTACGCCCAACCGCGTTTTGCAGTGCCGGCGTGCTCGAGGGCGGTTTGATTTGGTTTGGCTTGTGTTCCGTCTGGCATTATTGGCGTGGTTTTTGTTAGGTTGTAGTATGGCGTTGTTGCAGTGGTTTTTGCGTTGGTGTTGTCTGGCGTGATTTTGGTGGGTGTGCTGTTTGGTCCTGTTGGAGTGGTTTCGGCTTGTGTGCTGTACGGCATGGTTGCGTCTGTCCGTTTGGAGTCGATGAAGTTTATCGCGTCGTTTAGGCTCCAGCCAGTGGTGGTGAGGAGAGTGCTGGTCTTGCTCATTCCGCACAGTACGCTCGTTTTGGTTTTTTCGTACGCGCGCTTCGCGTAAAAACTTTCCCGCGCCACGCTTGTCTGGAGTGAACCGTCCTTCACCAAAAACACGCCCTCGTTTTCGGAGAGCATCTTTTCGCACAGCGCCCACTCCGCGAACCGCCGGGTGAGCGCGCCAACCTGCGATGCTTTTGTTCTTTCGTCGCTTTCGGGGAGTTCGCTTCCGCTTACCTTGAACGTGCCTTCTTCCTGCAGCAGGTTTCCCTGCAAAGGCAGTATGCGGGTTTCGAAACTGCTTCCATCAAGTGCCCGCGTCAACGCCAGGAACTCATGCTTTTCAAGGTGCTCCCGCTTGTTTTTGCGGAAAACGTTCGCGTAAACTCGTACGAACTGCAAGGAAGCTGATGCGCCGCCGAGCAGTTCGGCGTTGCCGCCGTCTACAGCGGACAAAAGGGGGCATTCGCCTTCCAGTTGAATGAAGTTGCTTTCTGTGAGGTCGAACGTCTTGTAGCGGGGGTCGGAAAAAAAGGGCCTGCCTATTGGTTTGTCACGCTGGGTGCGCAACTGCCCTGCTACTTCTTCTATCTTTTCAAGCATTTCAGATTCTATCTCCAGGTTTTCCCAAGGAGTTTTAGTGTATCCACTATGCTTTTTCTTATGTTCGGTTCGTCCTCGAACGAGACTTTCGCGGTTTTTTTGTCCACGTCCGCTTCCACCAAACCGACTATCCTCGCCCAATGTTTCCTGTCCTTTTGCGCCTTCTTTTTAGCGTTCCACACGATTTTCCTCGCGTGCACTTCGAGCTCGAACGGAGTGTTCAAGTTTTTGGCGTCCACCTTCAAAACAACCCGTTCGAAGTCCCGCTCGCCGTGGGCCGTCAGGATGCACGACAACAGGCCAAGTTTGGTGTGGTGTTTTTCGAACGGAAACGCCTCTTCCGCCTTCGATGCCACGAACGCTTCAGCTGTAAGAATGAGGCCGGCAATCAGAAACGCGGTGGCGACAAGCTCGTAGCCAAAGAACGCCCAGAAGAATGTCGCGAGCAAGACCAGCCAGAATATGGTGAGGCCGGCTGTTTTCCAACGCATGGCCGTCTTAGGAAGCTGCGGTCTTTAAGTGTTTGCCCCGGGGGCGTTCGTTCCCAATTTTCGCCCTTTCTTTGGGCGCGTGCATAACGGTTTTCCGGCAACATTTTCGGTCTTTAGCCGCCTAAAAGATTAGGCGCGTGAGAATTCGGTTTATCTTTCTTCTGGTAGTGGTATAGTAATTTTTCTGAACGCGGCATAACTTGCCACTTCCTTTGTCACCTTTGTTATAACCGCGTTTACGATGGTTTCTGCATCGCGTTCGCCAGCGTTAAGCAATTGAAGTGCTTCAAGTCTAGCGATCTGTTCGGCGTCCTCGCATCCCAA
>JACROM010000082.1 GCA_016214445.1 Microcaldota archaeon | reverse complement strand
CCGTGCCTGCTAAAAGCGCAACGCACCTGAAGACCGCCATAATACCGACTCTTGCGAACAACCCGGGTCCGGGAGCAAGGGACGTGTACGGACCGATATCCAAAGGTTACACCCACGATGCGAGCTACCAAAGAGTGCACAAAGCGCTGAGGCAGTTGAGGAGCGACAATGTGTTGGACAAGAGAAGGACAAAATACGTCCTGTCCAAGGACTGGCTCCGCGACATAAAGGAGTTCCTGTTCGATTTGGAGGACGCCTACATCTACCAGCGGCCTACAAACATAATGGAGCTGCCGAACTACGGGTCAGTTGCGATAAGGAACAACGGCCCAATTGCCGAGCCTTACGTGTGGATGCTGAAGCAGGCGGGCAAACTGAAGGAACACTGGAAGAAGCCGTTGGACGCGGTTTGCATACAGAGGAGGAGCTGGCCGCTGCTTGTTTTGACCGGAAAAAACTACCAGACGTTCAAGAGGACTTTCGCAGACAGGCGGCAGTATGCCTTGATAGGGGGGAACGGGAAAATAGACAAATATTTCGCGGAATTGTGGAAGGAGAGCGGATTCAAGTGCAAGCTCGGCGCGGAAGAGGCCAGAATAAACGACGCCATGGTGTGCGGCGACTTCGTTTTCCAGGTATTCCATGACAACAAAACCAAAAAGCAGTGGGACCGCTTCTACGATTTCCTCTCGAAAAGCACCTCGCAGGGTTTGATTGAAGCTCACAGGGTGGCTTTCGAGACAACGGCCAAGAGCGAAATGGTGGTCACGCGCAACGCGGAGTTCGCGGAGCAGATAAGGGAGAAGGCGAGGGCGAAGTTCAGGAAGTGAAGATTTATATGCATACACACATACATAATAACATGAGCTTCAAAAACATAAGCATCTCGACAGAAGTCTATGACCAACTGAAAAAAGTCAGGAATGAAGGCGAAAGTTTTTCGGAAGCGATTTCCAAGCTGATAAAAAAGGAACAGAGGGTGTCCGACCTAGCAGGCATATTCACGGACGAGGAAGCTGACGCGCTGGAAAAAGGCGTGGCCAAGGTCAGAAAAGAAGCAAAGGTGCGGAAATGGTCCTACTAGACACTTCAGCGATAATAGACCTGGGCAGGGGAAATCGGCAGCTTGAAGAAAGAATAAACAGGATGGAAAAAGCGGGCGAGCAAATAAAAGTCCCTTCGCCAGCCATATTCGAACTCGCTGCAGGCGGCCCCGCGAGATTGGACGAAAAAAGAAGGATGCTCTTAAGGAAGATGCAAAGCGTTCCGTTCAATGAAGAACACGCTGAAGCGGCAGCAATCATCTACCGCGACTTACGGGAAAAGGGAAGCGATATAGGAATTTTTGATTCAATGATTGCGGCGGTGGCAATCAAGGAAAACGAGCCCGTGATGACAAGAAACGTAAAACACTTCAAACGGATTCGTGGGATAATAATCGAGGAATACTGAGACGGAAAGACAACTCAGGCGAAAACCGAAAACCTCTTAGAAGCCTTGCGCTTCGACTTCTTGAAGGCGCGCATCGCCTTCCGCACGTTCCGCGCCTCCACCTCCTCGGCCTTGGTCATTATCTTGTCTTTCTTGCAGCGAGCGATAACGCTGAAAAAGTAGTTTGAAGAGGCGGGATAGGACAAAATCTTAAAAACCAGCGCGGCATAGTACCACACATGGATTACCTGGAGATAGGCATAATTGCAATAGAATTCCTCGCCATCCTGGCAGTAGGGTTCATACTCGGCAAGGCAATACACCGGACAGTGGTGGGAATAGCGAAAGTATTCACTAAAAAAACGGCCACTACTCTGGACGACGAGATACTGGGGGCGATTGAGGGCCCGCTCAAGGCCATCTCAATCATAATTTTTGTCTACGTGATTTCAGAAAGGCTCGAAAACCTGTCAGCGATAAACGCCACCATCAACCAGTACGCTTACTCGATACTCATCCTTCTCGGCGCGTACATAATATCCGACGTGTTCGGGGCTGTTTTGCGGTGGTACTACTACGAAGGCAAGAGGAAAAGCCGCATAAAGATAGACGATACCATACTGCCGTTCCTGCGCAAGGTCTCCAAAGTCGTGATACTTACGGCAGGAATCTATTTCGCGCTTTACATAATCGGCATCGACCTGAGCGGCCTGCTTACCGCAACTAGCGTCATGGCAATAGTGCTCGGCCTGGCGGCCCAGGAAACACTTGCGAACATTTTTGCGGGAATAGCCCTGCAACTCGACCGCCCGTTCGTATACGGCGACAAGCTGAAGTTCGTTACAGGGGAGATTGCCACCCTGAAAAGCATCGGCCTGCGCACCAGCAAGCTCGAGGACAGTTCGGGCAACATCATCCTCATTTCAAACAGCGAACTTGCGAAACAGCGACTCATCAAGATAAAGAACAAAACCGAAAGGAAAAACCGTTGAGCGGTGAAAGATGCGATATTGCCATGTCAGGAAACTTTTTTAAACCGACTTAACAATAGTTAAGAAAGAGGACTTTTAGGGGGAAGACTGCTGGCTAGGTGCATTTTTCCCTTAGAAACCTCAACAATCCCTCTGCGGACGTCAGTCCGCAGCGTCTACAGCCCGAAGGGGGGTTTGGGCAGACGGCCGAACTAAGGGGGGAATGTGTCCCCCCTTGGGTTGGCCCGTGAAAAAGGAAAACAAAACCGAAAAGCACCCGCAGGAAATCGAGGTATGGTACGTCCTACCCTCGCTTCGAAGAGAACTGGCCAAGAAAATGGCAGAGAAAGCGTTGGCGCAGAAGCAAATCGCGAAGCTTTTGGGCATAACCGAGGCGGCTGTTTCTCAGTATTTGAGTGCGAAGCGTGGGAAAGAAGTGAAGTTCGGCAAGGAGTTTGAAGGGAAGATAAGGGAAAAGGCGAAGGAGGTTTCAGAAGGGAGGGTTTCCGCTTACGAGGCGCTTTCGTCGTTGTGCAGGGATTTCCGCGAGAGCGGCGAACTCTGCTTTCTGCACAGGAAGATGGAGAAGGTGCCGAAAAGCTGCACTCTTTGTATGAAGTGATTTCAAATGGATGTGGAAAAAATCAGGAAGGATTTCCCGATTCTTGCGAAGAAGTACCACGGCAAGACGCTCGCTTATTTGGACAATGCAGCTTCGAGCCAAAAACCAGTCCAAGTGGTGGACGCGGTAAGGGACTTTTACCTGAACAGCTACGCCAACGTGCACCGGGGCTCCTACGATTTGAGCGTCGAGGCAACGGAAGCGTACGAAAAGGCAAGGAAAAGGGTGGGCAAGCATTTCGGAGCGAAAGAAAAGGAAACAATATTCACGCGGAACACCACCGAGTCGCTCAACGCGCTTGCCTACAGTCTTTCTGACAGCATAGGCGAAGACGACGCAATTGTTGTCACCGAAATGGATCACCACTCCAACCTCGTGCCCTGGCAGCAACTCTGCTTGAGGAAAAAAGCCGAACTGCACTTTGTCGAAGTTGATGGGAACGGCGAACTCGCCGACTTCGATTTTCCTTCCAACACCGCGCTCTTCGCTTTCCCGCATGTCTCCAACGTCTTGGGGACAGTGAACGACGTGGAAAAGTGGGCGAAGAAGGCAAAGAAAGAGGGCGCATTGGTAGTATTGGATGGGGCGGCAGGAGCTCCCCACATTCCCCTTAATGTTCACCGGTCTGGTGTTGATTTTTACGCGTTTTCAGGCCACAAGATGCTGGGCCCCATGGGCTCCGGGGTATTGTGGGGAAAACAGGAGCTGTTGGAGAAAATGCCGCCGTTCCTTTATGGAGGCAGCATGATAACGAACGTCGAGAAAGGAAAAAGCGAGTGGGCGGATTTGCCGCACAAGTTCGAGGCAGGCACTCCCGATGCCGGAGGGGCAATAGGGCTGGCGAAGGCTATTGATTACCTTGAAAGCGTAGGGTTCAGCAGGATTCTCGAACATGAACACGCGTTGGTGAAGAAAACGCTTGACTTGTTTGCGGAAATTGGCTTGGACGTTTACGGTTCGCCCTCCAAGCGTACCGGCATAGTTTCCTTCAACATCCGCAACGCGCACGCACACGACATCGGAATGGTTCTTGGGGGCGACGCCATAGCAGTAAGGGCCGGAGTGCATTGCTCGCAGGTGCTGGTGAAGAAGCTGGGCGTTCCAGCAACTGTCCGCGCCAGCTATTATCTTTACAATACGGAAAGCGAAGTGGAACGCCTTGCGGACAGCGTAAGAAAAGCGAAAGAGGTTTTCGGGTAAACGGGTGAATTCGGATATTATGGATTACAAACCGGACGACGAAGGCGCGGCCAACATGTACCACGCCATGTACAAGGAACACATTCTGGACCACTACAGGCATCCGAGGAACAGCGGGACCATGGAGAAACCGGACGCTACCGCGCGGGGGATAAGCAAGGCGTGCGGAGACTTTATTGATGTCTTCCTGAGAATCAAGGACAACCAGCTGGAGGACATAAAGTACGACAGCATCGGCTGCGCCATCTCGATTGCGTCCGCTTCCATTTTGAGCGAACACATCAAGGGAAAGCCGTTGGACTACATTATGAAGATGACGCAGGACGACATCCTGAAGCTGATGAACGTCCAGCTGAGCGCAGCAAAGATGCACTGCACCCTTCCGGCTTTGGAAGCCACGCAGGGCGCGATTGAAATCTACAGGAAGGGTCACGCAACACCGGCGGATGCGGGACAGCCGGTTTGAAGAGCCTAACCCGAGCCAATCAGTTTGAAAGGACTAGCCGCGAACCAGCCAGTTTGAAGGACTAATGTGTTTTGGCAGCGTAAGATTGAACTTCTTCCAGAAGGGCCGCGACTTTCGGCTGCTGGGATTTGATGAGCGCGTCAATGCCAACAGCTGGTTTTTTGAGGTAGCTGCCGCCTATTGCAAAAATGTGGTCGAATTTCGGGTATTCCCTGAAGAGCAGCTTTCTCAGCGCCAAACCCCGGCTGGATTCGTCTGACAGGGGCGCGAAGTTTTGGGGCCGCCCGAGCTCAAGGGTGAACGTCCGCACGCCACGTTCGTCTTGGGAACTGACGCGCGCGCTCCGCGTTTCGTAGTCCTCAAGCAGGCGTTTTGCAAGAAGCGGGTTTTTCAATTCATTTTCCTCCTGCGAAACAGTCAGGATCCTGAGTTTTTGCGATTCAGTCTCCTCTTTTTTCAACGCGTCAACAAGGTTCGGCAACTCCATATACTCGCTGGACTGGACTGCTTCGAAACCGCTCTTTTCTTTTATACCGGTAAACAAGTTTTTGTGCGCAGCAATCAACTGGTTGAAAGCATAGATTTTGCTTGTTTCCCCGCCGTAATGAACTGAAACGTGGAAAGGCTCCGGGCAGCCCGCGTAAAGGCGGGCCAATTTGAACGAAAACTCGCTTTCCGACATAGGGAGCGGGAGGCCTGTTTTTTCATACAACTCCATTGTTTCATCATCATCCAACACGTTCAGGTCGTCCGCGGCTTTTTCCGGGTCCGAGAAGAACGGCCCGAGCTTTTTGGCAAGGCTGAGCGAAAAATCGCCTCGCTCGTAAACCGCCTTGGCCCTGCGGTAAAAAGCCGAATAGTAGCCCCTCGGCGTCTCATCAGGGGATATCCCGACGAAAAGGACGTCGTTCCCGAATTGCCCGAAAATCTTCTTTCCGCTGACCTTGGTTTCAAACAGCCTCGCCGACGGCTCGCCCGGCTCGTGCTTGCCGTAGGTGACTACAACCGCGGGAATCTGAGCGCTGGATTTTAAAACGCCGAGGGCGTCTTCGAGGTTGCCGAAGAACTCGTTGGACGCTACATAGTCCGCGGCATAGATGGTGACGGGCAGTTCCATGCGCACCTCTTTCTGCGGATGGTACTTGGACGCAAGCAGGTGCGCGTTGAGGTCGAAGACGATTTTGCATTTCTCGAACGGCACGTCCTTTGTTTTTTCTATGTTGAACTCGAAATATCCGGGTTGAAGTTTTTTCTCCTGCTGAAGGTTGTTGAAGAACCGGCAGTCCGGGTAATCCGCAGTTGCCTCCCGCAGGTTGTACCGGAAATATTCGCTTGCGTCCACGTTCTTGCCGTCCTTGACGCAGAAAACACTGCCCGCAGCCAGCGAGGTTATTTTCACGCCCGGATTGTTCGGGGTGATGAACAACGAGGCTGCCGCGAGATTTTTCGAAAGCATGCCGCCGTCAAAATCAACAGGCCAATCGGTGAAATGCTTTTCCGTGACTTCGCTCAAAAGTTTTTCGAGGAACGCGAGAAGCCTGGGAGCGCGGGCCTGGACGGTCTGTTCCACCTTTTCAGCCTGGTGAAGATAGTGGAACGCTATCGTGCCTTGGCTTGCAGACGTTTTTCCAGTTGCAACGAGCCGGACAACCGCGCCAAGAATTTCCTTCGAACCCAAAGGCAGCGCGGGACCGTCGTAAGCCGGCTCCTCCACTATGAGAAATGATGCCTTGGGAAAAGAGTCCCGTGCACTGGCGCGGTCTTCGGGCGCGAGTTCGGGCAAAACAACGTAGTCGCTTGAAGCAATGTCGTACTCTTCGAGAATGTTCCGGGAAGCCATAAGCACCGCCGGCTTATCAATTGTGTCGCTCCAATCGGCGTGCAGGAACACGGGCAGCGCGCCTTGCGAGGTCCACTTCTCCGCGTCCGCCATCTCGGTTTCAGCAGGGAACTGGTAGTTTTTGTCGATTTCCCGGAGAAGCTTGAGGACGGAGTCCGCGTTTTCGATGTTTTTTTCCTTGAAATAGGACGGGAGGAAATGTTCGCTGCCGAAAGAACTTGCGAATTCGTCCGGCTGTCGCTTGACGAGCGAGGCAGCAGCCTTCCCAAACCGCGCATCGGAGAAAAGGGCTTCCAGGCCGCGCTTCAAGGAAGCGTAGTCTGCGTTGGCTCTTATCTTTGAGTTGACGTAATCGAAATAGGCCGCGTAAACACCTGCCGGAGTTTCGGAATACGGCCACACTATGAACAACACTTCCGAGGGGTCGAAGTGTTCTGACAACGGTTTTCCGTCTACAACCGTCCGCAATATCCTGGCCGAGGGCTCAGCTGGCTCGTGTTTTCCCGCTAACACAACCAGCTTGGGTCGGTATTTTTTTACCAAGGAAACCGCTTCGGGAAGGCTTTCCGGGCGGAAAACGTTTTTGCCGGAACCTTCCTGCGAAATCCCGGAGCTTCCCGCGAACGGGTTTACGGTTGAGCCGGAAGTTGCGGCGGCGCTTACGGAAGGAGTCGGCAGGAATTCGCCGAGAAGCGTAGAAAGAAGCGCAGGGATCGGTTGATTCAAATTCCCGTTTATCCGATCCGCAATTTCATCGGGAAAATTCAGGCCGGGCGCATTCTGCGGCTCGTCTTTTGGCGTTTCCTCGCTTGGCGCGGAATCGGCGCAAACGAACGGCGCAGTAGTGAGAGCCAAAAAGGCGCAAATGTTCCCGCTACAACCGATTGCCGCGAGCTTCTTTTCGTCTGGGTAGTCGTAAAACAAAGTTGCCCTATGGTGCAAGCTGATTTCCATGCCAAAACTGTTTATCTCGACTGAGTGGCCTTTCCAGGCTTCCAACGACTGCAACGCGGCACCATCGGATGAAGTCACCAACGCCAGGTTTTCCGCGAACGTGCCTTCTTCGGTTATTTCAAATTTTCCTTTCAATGCTTCAGCACACTGTGGTTGGGTGTGTGCAAGGAATCCGAGTTTTGCGAGGCTTTGGCTCCGGAAAACCACCAAGCCATGTATCCGTTCGTCCCATTCCAAAGGAAGCAAGCCTTTTTCCTGCCTGAATTGGTTCAATTGGTCGAAAGCCTGCTTTTCCTGCGCTCCGCTCGGTTGCGTGGCTGCGGAAGCAAGGGCGTCCGCGCCGCTCCCAACAAGGGCAGCACCCAATTCGCTCGCCTGCCCGTTTGGAATCGAACCGTCCAAAACCAACGGCAATACTGCAGACGGGTTTTCAGCCGCAAAACCCTGTTCGAAAGGAACACCAGGCTCGAGAGTCACTTCTTGTAAAATCAAAGGATCCTCGTCCAAAACAAGAGCTTCCTTGAAATCAGGATTATTTGCCTTGAACGCTGTTGCCGACGGATACTCTTCTTTGGGGACAACGTAAAGCAACTTGACTTTTGTCGGCTTGTCTGAAGACAGGGTTATCGTTTGCACCGGCTTTCCACCAGCCAGTTCTGTTGATTTTTGTACTGCAACCGAAGCAGCACCTATGGCTTGCGTGTTCGTCGAAGTAAAAACAAGAGGAGTTGGCGGGAACCCGACATTTAAGTCGCGGAATTCAGAGTTGGGTTGCGGATACAACATCAGGCCTAAAAAGAGGACAACTGCCGCCACGGCAACGAGCCAGCCAAGATTCTTCATGCATTGTTTACAGCTCTAGAGTTTTATAATCGTCTCGGCCTAACCAACTTCAGGCAACTCGCTCGGAAGTACGCCGCACATTCCGCAGAACTTTTTGGCATTTGCCTCCTCCTGGTGCAAAAGTTTCACTTCGGCAAATTCGCTTTCGCCCACGAATAGAACCGTTCGGCCTGCTTGGCCATCTGGAGGGCGTCCTTTTCCGAAGTGGGCACTGCATCGTATTCCACCTGATTTTTCATTTCAAGCACGTCGATGAATTGCTTGATTTTATCCTGCAAGCCTCCAGGCAAAGGAAGCCGTTTGAGCAGCTGGGCGGCGTCCTGGTGGCGTTCCGACGCAGAGCGCTGCTGCAGGTGATAGGTCGTCAGCGCGTCAGAAGACGAGATGACGCAGTGTATTGCAGCAAGACCAGCAGCTTCCCAGCGGCCGGCCTGGACAGCCTCTTTGAGTGACTGGAAGAATTCATCCGCTTTTTTGATGTACGCCGCAAAGCGGTGTTTTTCCACGTTAACGTACTGCGGCATGCAAATCATCCCCGTAAATAACTACGCCGTCTTGGCGGATGTTCTTGAGAAGTTCCGGGTTCTTACTGGATAGCTCGCGCCGGGACCAGACCAACGGCATCGTAGTTTTGTCGAACCGGTCCAGAAGATCAACGGATACGGAAAGGCAGGCGTCACGAACCTTTTCGACGTACGCTGGCCTTGAAACCACCACCAGCACGTCGATGTCGCTGCCATGCGTGTCCTGGCTGCGGGCAACTGACCCGAACAGTGCGATTTCCAGGATTTCGGAGAACGCTTTCTGACCGAGCCTGCGCCTCAAGGCATCGGTGAAATGGGATTGGAAGTCCAGCCGCACGTCCAACATCGCCCGGAAGCTGGAAATGAACGCGTGGGCGGTATTGAGTGCCCAAACGCGGCTTTTGCCGACCGGGCGCGAAAAAGCCATGCCGTAGCTTTCGAAGGTGCGCAAAGCCGTCTGCGCCTGCGGCGGCGAGATGCCGGCCTGCCTGGCCAGTTCCCTGCCGGTCCACTGCCTTGACGGATACGACAGCATTTCCTGCAGGATTTTTGTTTTCGCCTGCGAACCGAGCAAGTCCGGCAGGACGTCGTGAAACCTCATGCTATGTTAATAAAATCTAACATATAAAAGGTTTTTTGTGCCATAGAAGAAGGAAAAAGGTTATATACCACTGAATTTACTACTATTTTGGTGGTATAATGAACTTGAACGTCCAGTTTGCCGGCTTGACCGAGGCCATTATCGAAGACGCAATCAGGAACGGGCTGGCTAAGACGAAAACGGAGGTGTTGCGCCTCGGCTTGTTCGAGCTTAAAAACAAGTATCATCTGGCGGAAGGCGAACCAACTGTGGAAGAAAGGAAACTCCTGGCGAAGTTCCTCAACAGCTTGAAAAAGGGCGATTACGCTACTGAAAAAGAGCTGTGGACCGCACTGAAATGACCTACACCCTGAAACCGAGCAAAGTTTTCCTTAACCAGGTTAGCGGGCTTCCGGTGAACGAGCGGCACTTGATTGCGGAAAAGCTGGAACTCGCGAAACTGAACCCGTTCAGGAACAAGCCGCTTCACGTGCACGGCCTGACGAAGGTATTCGAAATCAAGATAACATTAGCCGGACTGTACAGCCGGGTTGTTTACACTTTGCGAGGCAACGGGATCCGGGTAGAATGCATAACCAACCGGAAAAACGACTTCAAGGACAATGAAACTCCTGTACGAATCAAGGCGCAAAGGCTGACAAGGGCTCGTTTCAGCCAACCTCGACATCTCCCGGCAGAGCACAAACACGCACAAGTATTTTAGCCGGCTGCCGGATTGCACGAAGGTCACTCAAGCCTCTTCACGATAGGTTTGTGTTTTTCGAGGAAATCCGGCGGAAGATTCAGCGTCCTCGGGTCGCAAAAAAAGTCCGCCAGAAAATCAAAAACACGATTGCGCCGGAAGCCGTACTTTGCAACCATCTTGTCCAAAAAAACGTTCCCTTTTGGAAGCGGCTTGAAGTAGAGGATCCGTTTCAAGCCCTGCTCGTGAATTGCGTGTATCAGGAGCTCTTCGACAGGCGCGCGGCCGGTTTGTTTGAAAAAAGCGAGCGCCTTTCGCTTATCGTGGTCTTTTATGTAACCTTCGAGGCCTTGTTTGTTGATCCATAACACTGAAACGACGTCGCCATTGTGAAGCAACGCAAGTTGGTCGTAACCGTAATGTTTTGAAAACTTGGCGCCAAACCCCTCGTGCCTATGCGCTTTTCTGGTCGTCGGTTAGTTGACTGAAGCGGGCCACTCGGTATTCTTCCATTTCAACCAACCTCGACATCCCCCGGTAAAACCGAAAGCAATTCTTCTTCCCTGACGCGGAAGCGCTTGGCGAGCTGTTTGGCTGCCTGCTCCTTCTGCATGGAACCGGGCGCGATGAGGACTGCTCCTTCGGGTTTCTGGGAGTGGACTTCCGGCGTTACAACTACATAGCCTTCCTTTTCCCGGATGTAAAGCTTCAAAGGAGTGTTGCGGAACCATTGTCTCTGGCCGGAAACGATGAACGCGCCTTTCCCTACGAATTCTCCTTGGCTGTACTTGCTCAACTGTTCCGGCGGGACGCAGTAAACGTCAACTGCATGCCAGCTTTGCTTCCACGCGCGCGAGTACGAGGCGGCCATTTGGGCTGCTTGGTCGAGGTCTTCGTTTTTCGGAGGCTTCCCTCCGGTTTTGAGGATTGTCGCGGACGCGCCAACTACGTCGGCGTGGAAAAACAAGTCTCCTGCTTTGAGGTGTTTGGCAACCAGCTCGTCGTTCTGTTTCGCGCTCTTGCCGGAAACGACAAGTAACCCGTTCTTGGTGAAAGCGGAGTGGTATTCTCCATACCATTTTGTCTTGGTTTCGGTTTTCTTGGTTGGCTTGGCCTCCTTGGCAAGAGGCTTGTTTTCCGTTTGCTTCATCGCGTTCCTTACGCCTTCGGCCTTGCGGCGCCACTTTTTCGCCTCCTCGTAGTAGGCGGAGATGTTTTCGTAGGCGCTCCTGTTCGGGTCAAGGGTTATTTTCATCCTGTTCCCTCTTGTTGCCCCAGTGGGCTTTTGTAGGACATCGCGGGTCGAGGCACATCCTGAAAGTTTTCTTGCCCTTCCGGAAAACCGAAACAACAGGCGTGCCGCATTTTTCGCACACGCTGCGCATGGGCTTTATCACCGCGTTCTTTGGCAGCGGGTAAATGGTCTTGCATTCCGGGTAGCCGAGGCAGCCCACGAACAAACCGTACTTGGATTTGCGCACAACCAAGCTCTTGGTGCAGGATTTGCATCCGCCAAGTACGCTGTCGTTGCGCTGGGTCGCCTTCACCGCATCCACAAGCTTTGAGCCTATGGCGTCCTCCTTCTGGCGGAACACCGCGAGTATTTCTTTCAGCGCGGCCTTTCCTTCTTCAACAACCTGCTCCTTTGTTATCTTCTTCTGCTCTATGTCTTCCATTTCGCTTTCGAACTTTTTCGTCATCTCGTCGCTCAATATGAGCGGCACGTTTTCCTCGAGGGCTTTTTCGACAGTCAGGCCAAGGGGAGTGACTTCGATGCTCTTGCCCGCCAGGTAGCGGCGGTCGAAAAGAGTCTGGACTATGTTGGCGCGAGTTGCCTTTGTTCCTAGCCCCTTGGCTTCAAGCGCCTTGATTATGGAAGCAGGGGTGAAGCGTTTGGGTGGCTGGGTCTCTTTTTTCACTTTCTCCAGCTTCTCCGCCTCCACTCTTTCCTTTTCCTCGAACGCCGGCAAAATCGTCTCCTCTATTTTGGCGTAAGGCTCGTAAAACTCCATCCACCCTTTCTCAGTTGTGCGCACTCCTTCGGCCCTGTAGTCTTCCTTGCCTAATGTCAGGACGACGTTCATGCGGGTTTTCTTCGCGTCTGGAGCGAAACAAGCGAGAAAGCGTTTGGTTATCAAATCGTACATCTTCTGCTGTGGCGGCGAAAGCTTGGACGGGATTTCGCCAGTCGGATGCAGGGCGGGGTGAGCAGGGTCGTCCTTTTCGCCTTCGCACGGCCTGAAGCGCTTCTCGCGTGCAAGCGAATCGGCGAATTTCGCGTAGGCAGGCTGCTTCTGCAGCTGCAAGATGATACCCTGGAGGCCGAGCTTTTCCGGAAGTTTTTGAGAGGAGGAGCGGGGATACGATACGAGCGAGGCCTCGTAGAGCTGCTGCGCCAACTGGAGCGTCTGGGTTGGCTGGATCTTGAAGCACTTATACGCTTCTATCTGAAGCGTGGTGAGGTCGAAAGGCGGCGGGGGGCGCTGTTTCACTTTCTTGGATTCCACGCTTTTTACGGTGCCTTGTTTTGAAGAGTTCGCCAACGCCTTGTCGGATTCCTGTTCTACCCAGAATTTTCCGTGCACGTGCTCGAAAACTGCGGAGCGGACTAAAGCGAACAGCTGCCAATAGGGTTGGGGCTTGAAAGCTGCTATCTCCTTTTCCCTCTGCGCCAAAACAGCGAGAGTAGGCCCTTGCACCCGTCCGATGCTGAGGATGCTGAAAATGCCCGCCTTCTTTATCGCCTGCATAAGCGCGCGGGAGGTGTTGATGCCCCACAGCCAGTCCAGTTCGTGCCTCGCTTCGCCTGCCAAAGCCTGGGCCAGGTCCAAAGCGCCTCTTTGCACGAACGCCTCCTGCAGTTCCTTGGTTGTCAGGGTGGAGAACTTCATCCTCGACTGTTTTTTGTTTGGAGCGTTGAACTCGATTATCTTCTTTCCTATGACCGCGCCTTCGGAGTCGTAGTCGCACGCGTTCACTACCTCGTCCGCGTTCTTGGCGAGCTGGCTCAGCACCTTCAGGTAAGCTTTAGTGTAGTCCGCTTTCTTGTCCACTTCATACAACGGAACCCATTCGATATCAAAGACGGGGTAGCCGCTTCCCGGGGTTTTCTGTTTTAAGCTATAGACGTGGCCAACCGCAGCCGCCACCTGTACTGTCTTACCGTCCTTGGTGAACTCGAAGTAGGGTTTCGGTTATTACCAGTATGGCCATCGGAGGGTAGTTGGGAAACGCGGTATAAAAAACGATTGGTGTTTCCGAAGTCAGTCCATTCGGAAAGTCTTGAGAAGTTTTTTCATCAGGCTGCGGACGAGCGCCTGGTCGCTTTTCGCCTGCCCGATGCCAGTTAGGGCGGCCAGCCACACGTGCACTGCCGCTGCGGCAGTGTTTTGGGCTATCACCGTGAGCCGGTCGGTCAGGAGGTCTTTTTCGTTGAGTGCTGACAAGGCGGCCGCGTGTTGCCTGACTGTTTCAGCTGAACTAGAATCGCCTGCGGACTCAAGGCCTTCTGCCTTTTCACGCAACTGGCCGACGAATTCTTCAAGTTCTATGGATCTCTGGGTGAAGTGAAGCGAATCAGGAATATTTACGCGCTTGCCGATTATCTGGTTGAAAGAGATTTTTCTCGTGCCTTCGTGCGAGTAAACGGAAAAATCTATCTTCGCCGTCGTATGCTTGCCTGCAAGTGCGTAGCGCAAAACCGCCGTGCCCTGTTTTTCATCGGACAAAATTAGGCCTCGCTTGGAAAGAAATGAATGAAAGCGCTCGAGTTTGTCCAACACGGTTTGAACACCTTCAAATCAACTGGTACTTCGAGAGGTAAATCTGGGTCTTGAGCACTTCAAGCATGGGCACCCAGATGAGCGCGTTCGCGACCAAGGTGAGTATCCTCGCGGAGGCGCCCGCGTAGGTCAGGAAGAAGGCGTCGCTTCCGAGCAGGACAATGGAGGCGAAAACGAGGAAGAAGACGAACATGCCGGGTTTGTGTTTTATCACGCCGAGCGAGTGCGGAAGGATCTGCGAAAGGCTGGCGTCGTCTATTGCTATTGCCTGGGGCGCGAAGAGTACGGCCATGCTCACGATTAGCGCGATGAAGCTGCCGACAAGCGGCTGCAGCGGGACAAAGGAGCCGCCCACGTTGACGTACGCCTCAAGCAAAAGAAGGTTTGAAGCGACTATTATGAGGGAGGCGAGCACGAACAGCGTGAAGAGCCTGAAAGTTGAATGTTCAATACGCTCGATTTCGTTGTGGTTAAGTCCGTTAAGGGTTCTCTGGGAGCGGACCACTATGTTTATTGCCGATATCGCGAACGAGGCGAGCAGAAGGGAGACGATGAAAGCCAATATGACTATCCCCATCTCTGCAACGCTCAAATCCTTGGAAACGCT
>JACROM010000092.1:4496-14610 GCA_016214445.1 Microcaldota archaeon | reverse complement strand
CAAGGTCTTGGAGAACGAGGGCAACTTCGTTCTTTTCGAGACCGAGGTTGAAGCCGGCACCTACATCCGGAAGCTTTGCCACGATGCCGGCGAGGTGCTGGGGTGCGGAGGGCTTATGGCCGAACTTCGCCGCACTGTTTCCGCTGGATTCACCGAGGACCAGGCATTCACTTTGCAGGACTTGTCCGATGCCTTTTGGCTGTGGAAGGAGCACGGCGACGGAAGCGAGTTGAGGAAGATCCTGGTTCCAGTTGAGGAAGCGGTCAAGCTTAAGAGGGTTGTTGTTTCGGACGGCGCCATTAAACCGATAACAACAGGCGCGAACCTGGCGATTCCCGGCATCCTCTCCCTTGACGAGAACATACGGAAGGACGAGCCGGTCAAAATCCTTTCCGGAAAAGGCGAACTCCTGTGCCTCGCCACCGCGCTTCTTTCCTCTGATGAAATCTCCTCCCGCAAGAAGGGAATCGCATTCGACATTTCGCGCGTAATCCGGCCGCATGACTTGTACGGCAAACCGGAACAGCCGGCTTGAATTCAAAGCCTTTTTATCCCTCCTTTGAGCTAATTCTATTAATGGCGTCGAAGGAGCATGTTGAACGGGCAAAGAAGGCGTTTGAAGCGTATCGTATATTGCGCGGAAAAAAATTGTTGGAGGACGCTTTTTCCAGGGGCTATTATGCTTTGCTCCACGTCGGTTTGGCTATTTTGGATGAAGCTGGCGAGGCACCACCCAAAACTCATGCCGGTTTGGTTGCCAAGTTGTGGGCGTTGAAAGAAAAACTTGCAATACCGCCGGAGTGGTTGAGCAAGCTTTCCCGCATGCAGTCTTTAAGGGAGGGCGGCGATTATGGCGTTGTTCCCACCGTATCCGAATCCGATTTAGATTCTTTGGAGAAACTGTACTACGACTTTTTGAAAAAGGTGACGGCATGAAAAAAACGTTCGGGCTTAAGGACATTCCGAGGGTTGTTTCGGAAATAAAGAAGGCTTTGCGCGGCAAGGTTAAGCGGGCTTATTTTTTTGGTTCCATAGTGAACAACTCGGCTGTTCCTTTTGAGAGCGATGTTGACTTGCTGATCATCCCGAAGACTCGCCTTTCCTCGAAGCAGGCTTACGAGATTTTGGAACCGCAGTTGTTCGCGCTCCTTGACAAAGGCCTTGTTCTTCACGCCTTGGTTGTCAACCCCAAGGACAAACCGGCTGTTCTAAAAGAGGCCAAGGCCAAGGGAGTTGCAATTCTCTAAAAAGAAGACGTTTGCTTTTTTGATATTTCTCGCGCAATCCGCAGCCGCGGCCTGTGCTGCCTACCGGTAGATTCAAAGCCTTTTTATCCCTCTTTTCTCCTTATTTCCACCGTATGCGCCTGCAGTTCTTCCTTGCCTTTGTTGCAGTAGCCTTACTCGCCGCATTTCTCGTAACTTACTCCGAGGTTTCTTTACCTTCAGGCTCTTCTGTTTTCCCTTCTTCCGCTTCCCCTGCTTCCGAAACTCCACTGACTGGTTTCGTTTCTGCTGCCAGTTTTGCCGACTCGGACGCGCAAGTTCTTCCGGCGTCTGTTCCTGACGAAATGATTTGCATGGACATCAATAGACAATCTAAGCCCTTCAACCCGAGGAAGGGTTGGTATTTGGAGGTTTACAAGAAGCAGCCTGAAAAACTCTACCTTTACTGGAACGGTAGGCTGGTGAAAGAAAAAGATTTTGGTTCTCCTGTTGATTTTCCGGTTCCGGTTTCAACTGGCATTGGCAATAACGGAAAAATCGGAGTAGAGCCGGGGCCGAGAACAAAAGAAAGAGACCACAAGACTCCTGAAGGTACTTTTTGTTTGTCTGGCCCCACAAAAGTTACTGTAGGCGAGTATGACCCTCGTAATCCACACAATACTTATGTGAACCTGGAGGATTTTGGCGTCGCTTATTATAAGGTTGGTTTTTGGGGTTCGAGCGGTATTTGGATGCACGGCACCCCCAACGGCAATGGCCAGTTTGATGACGGCAACCCCCATTTGGGCAAGCCGGCATCCCATGGTTGCATAAGGATGCCGAATTCGGTCATCTCGTGGTTGTCTTCGCTTGTGTCGTCAAACAACGGCGGTCCGGTAGCCATAACGATCTACGGCAAGGACGTCCCCCACCCGTCTTTTTCAGGCTCCGCGGCAAAAGCTGAACAAGCGAATGATGAGGCGTTAACGGAAAGCTCCTCGGCAACTGCGGTTGCAGAATTCTCGGCGTGCCCGGTTTCCATAACCAAGCCGTTGCCGAAGTGCAAGAACCCGGACGGAAAAGGTGAGACGAACTGCATCTCGTGGTCTTTCAAGACTTCAGTCAAGAACGTTCATAAGGAGTATGACACTGGCGCAGGAGGCTACCTGAAGAAGGTGTTTTTCGGCAAGCTTCACGGCGCTTTGGACATAGAGCTTCGCATTGGCACTCCGCTTAAGGCAATAGAGGGCGGCGTGGTCGAATACCTGTCTGACGAGAAGTCCGACTGCGGTCTTGGAGTCTTGGTTACCACGAACGGGAAGAACATAAACGACAAGGACTGGCGCGGGTACTGGTACTGCCACATGAGCAAGATTAAAGTGAAAAAAGGCCAGGCCGTCGAGAAGGATGCGCCACTGGGCCTATCCGGAAAGACCGGCAAAGCTCCGACTCCTCATGTCCACGTCGCAATGGCCGCTTATAACAAGGAAAACAGCCGTTACGAGGTGCTGTCTGATGTCGACGGCCTGTGCAAGAAAGCCGGTGGCGTCGCGTCCGAGCAACAGGAAACAGTTTCAACTGACGGCCAGGATGATTCAGGCGCGCAGCAAACAATGTCGTCGTCTGATGAGGCGCCTTCCGAACCAGTCACCGAGCAAACATCAGCGGAGACCGGGGATGCTGGCAAAAAGAAAACCGGCATAGCCGCTGTGGCGGGCGGGTCGGAATCCGAGGAGTGCCCGGACGAGCCTTCCGGGGAATTCACACAGGGCGATTACGCGTGCGTTTACTTCAACCTTGACGAGAACGATGGCGCCAAGGACAAGTTTTTCGATGTCGCTTTTGCTGCTTACGGCGGGCTGAAAGGCGGCGGCTCCGAGACGTTGGCGCGCTACGCTGCCTCGCGGAAAGGCGTGACTTATCCTGAAGGCTACGCAGAACAAGTCGCTTTCCATGAGGGCGTTTTTGAGGAGAAGGACAACAGCTACAAGGGAGCCTACGCTGTTAAGCTGAAGCTCAAGCGCCTAAGGGATGAAGCTCCGACCGGATTCTTTTTGAGGATGTTCTTGAGCGAGCGCATGGACGCCTTCGATTCCTTCAATCCGCAGCGCAAAGGCTCCGGCGCCGAAACCGAGTACGAGGGAATAACGCGGAAGGCGGCCGGCTACGTTGTCAGGGTGGGCGTTCCTGATGAGGAGCGGCCGAAGGCTGAAACGCAGAAAAAAGAGCCTGGAGCTGCGGAAGTCAAGGCAACCAAAGTGGAAAAGCCAACTTCAAAAGCGGCTGCCGGATGCCCCCCTTTCAATGAAAACGAAAAGCTTTCTCAGTTGAAAACCGCTCGCGGAGTGCCTTTGAACCCGATAATAGAAAAATACGCGAAACAGTACGGGCTTTCGGTGACTCTGGTTGCGGCGATGATTGAAATAGAGAGCGGCAGTAATGAAAATGCTGTGTCTCCAAAAGGCGCTGTTGGCCTTATGCAAGTAATGCCTACGACCGCAAGCGGGTCTTGCGGCATTAGCGGCAATGATTTGTTCGACCCTGAAAAGAACGTGAAATGCGGGATAAGATATCTTAAGGCGCAATGCGAACGGTTCAAGAACACCGACTTGGTTGCGGCAGCTTACAACGCCGGACCAGGCGCAGTTGAAAGACATGGCGGCATCCCTCCGTATACCGAAACCAAGAATCACGTGGTGAAGTTCAGGGCCGCGCTTTCAAAGTACGTCGCACAAGTATCGAAGAACATGGAAATTGGTTGATGTCATGAAGTTGTCCTGGGTTTTGGTTTTCGTGGCCTTGTCGGCCTTGGTTAGCGCCCACGCCTCTACGCTCTTCGAAATCAACAAGTATTCCGTCCAGGTGAAAGGGGTTGATTCGCCGGACTGTTCCGACCTCGAGAACCTCGCAGCTGCGGCTCGGTTGTATTGCGCCATCCAGGCGAAAGCCCCGCAATTGTTGGCGGAGCCGATGGGCGTGTACGAGCACATGGAAGACGAGCTTCCTGATTCGGTTTACGTCACCTTCCATGTAGTTACGGGCGAGTCCGGCCAGAGGATTTATTCCGCCGCAAAGCAGTTCGTCTTCCCGACACTCAAGGAACAGAAAACGCCCATAACAACAGGAGCGAAATACTCGTTTGCCAAGGACGGCGACGGCTACAGCATGGTTTTCATCGATTCGACCAAGAATCGCGCTGACGCCTACGTTTTCGCAACTGACGCGTCAGTTCCAGTGGCAGTCAACATCATCGCGCACCTTCTTGACGAAACCTTCGAAATGAAACTGAACAAGGACTGCGAGATACTTTACTCGAAAGAGCACAACGCCCTGGCGTTCAAAAGCTGTAGGCTGGTTGTTGACGCGACCGACTTCGAGAACGAGCTGAGGAAGGCGGGTGTCCTTGAGAGCAAGGTTTTCCTTGACTTGAAGAAGATTGGCTTGGACACGGAAGCGTTGATTGAGGGCGCCAACAGCCTGGATGAAATCAAGGAACGCGTTGCTGCCGCGTTGAAAAAGAAGAATTACGCCGAGCAAGCAATCAATTCGTTCCTCGCCCGCATTGACGCGGAGTTCAAGAAGCCGGAGGTGCAGGATGCTGCGGAGGGGCAGGCTTTGGACGAGTGGCCTGTTCCAGATGCCAAGAAGTTCGGTTTCAAGAGGATTGGCGATGTTTTAATGCCGGTCGGCGACCTGCGGTATGTCAAGTCATTGGTTTACATTCCGCCTTCGGTGAAAGGGGGCGATTTGCCGTCATCCGGCGAGGTTTCTTTCATTTGCCCGTTGAAGGGAACCATTACGAGCTTGGTCGGTTGGCGCGGCAGCCCCCGGCGCGAGTACCATGGCGGCCTTGACATACAGAACCGGCAGGATACTGTTGTAAAGGCTGCGGCCGACGGCATAGTGGTGAGCGTTGTGGACGGTTTTAAGCCTAATTCCGGAGGGACGAACGCGCAGGGCAACAGCCAGAACGGCGGGTACGGCAACACCGTCGAGATACTTCATTCTTCCGACAAGCGCATTACCACTTTGTATGGCCACCTGAACGAAGTTAGGGTGAAGCAGGGTCAACGCGTTTCCCAAGACGAAACAATCGGCTTGGAAGGACACACCGGCTATTCGG
The DNA here is from genome assembly GCA_016214445.1 of Microcaldota archaeon. GTDB lineage: Archaea > Micrarchaeota > Micrarchaeia > Norongarragalinales > Norongarragalinaceae > JACROM01. The sequence continues at coordinate 9,282 of JACROM010000092.1, read as the reverse complement.
AAGAAATACACTTGCACTTCGAGATTCGCAACGACCGCAAGCCAACAGGGCGGCCCATGGATGTTTGCGGAAACCAGAAACTCGCGGCCACAAAGACTGGTGCGACTGAAATCGATTTCACGAAAACCGCTTAGCCTTTTTCCCCTTTGGCCCTTTCGCTCTTCCATTCCAGCTATGCCGCAAAGCGCAAAAGCGATGCGGAATTTTTTCGTTCCGCAGCAATCCCCCTCACTTCTTTCCGCACAGCGTTTGGATCCCGTACGGCAGCTCGTACCTTATCTTGCCAGATGTTTTGCGCGTTCCCGTGTTCACCAGGAACGCTTTCTTGGCTTCCGGGTGGCTGGTAAGGAACGCACGAAGGCCGGTTTCGTCATCCTTCGAAGGTGCGTTCTTGTACTTCAGCTCGATTGCCGTTTCCGTCCCGCCCCCTGCGCCCAACACTATGTCGACCTCGCGCCTGTTCTTGTCCTGCCAGAAACGGATGCCGTCATCTGGTGTGCCGCCCTTGAGCAGCTCGCCGACTGCAAAACCCTCAAAAAGGAAGCCGGCGTCCCGCCTCAGCGCCAGCGGGTTGAAGTTGTTTATGAAATAGTTGCGCACCCCGTTGTCCTCGAAATAGACCTTCGGTATCTTGACTAGCTCCTTGTTCTTGTTGGTGAAGAACGGGCGCATGACGCTGACGAGATGCGACTCCCGGAGCACTTCCATGTAGTTTTTCACTTCGATTTGCGTCAGGCCGCAGGCTGCAGCCGCTTCCTCGTACTTGACTTTTTGGCCGTGGTTTACCGCGAGGAATTCAACCAGCCTCTTCACGTTAAGTATCTTCTTGACGTTCAGGTATTCGACGAGGTCCTTGCGCAGGTAGAGGTCGAAGATGCCTTCGAGGGCGTCGCGTTTCGCCTTCTCCCCTTCCGCCAGCACCACCGCGGGGTATCCGCCGAATATCATGAACTCCTTGAGCAGTCCGGCTAGCTCGGGCAGTGTCTTTTCAAGTGCCGCCCCTTTGAGTTTGCGGGTGTTTTTGAGCTGGTTCAGCGCGCCAGTCCGTTGCTTGAATTCGAGGAATTCGCGGAAGTCCAGCGGGCGTATGACGTTCGTCTTCTTCCTACCAGCCAGGGACTCCTGCACCTCGTCCTTTATCTTGAGCGCTGAAGAACCGGATGCGTAAATCTTCAGGTTTCCCAGGTGGTCGAAAGCGTTTTTCAGCACCATCGTCATGCCGCCGTAGCGCTGGAACTCGTCGAGGAAGAGGTAGAACCGCCGTTTTCCGCCGAAACCATTTGCGTTCAGGAGGTTGGACAGGCGTTCGAACGTGCTCACTTTCTCGAAATTGCTGAACACGTCCAAGTCAAGGAGCAGCCCTGGCGCGCCCCGTTTCAGGCACAGTTCCCCGTGCAGCTGCCCGAGGAGGGTGGTTTTGCCGACCTGCCGCGCCCCAAGCAGCAGCGACACCTTCCTTTCGCCGGCTTGCGCCAGCAACTCCCCGAAAACACTTCGCGGAAACGCCGGAATCATAAAAACCACCTATTCTAGAATATTTGACTCTGTAGTTTTAGATCAATCTAAAATATATAATACTTTCGTTTCAGAATATACGTCTCTCCAATCCGAAAATAAAATCATCCGACGGTATCGCATACTTTTCATACAAAGTATGCGACAACAAACGACGCTTTTGGGCAAAAGTATACGATGGTGCACGAAACCTTTATAAACAAGGTCGCACAAGGGGATACCGTGGAACTTGAAGCAGAACTTTATCGGCAGAACCCGTGGTGGGAAAAACCTTTCGAGGAGCGGAGCATCCCAAGAAGCGGATACGTCGACTCGATTGAAAAAGGCCTCGCGAACAGGGAAATCATCTTCCTGACCGGCTTGAAAAGGATCGGGAAGACAACCATAATGAAACAGTTGGTTGGAAGGCTGCTGGCAAAAGGCGTGAAGCCGGCGGATGTGTTTTTCATCAACCTTGATTCGTTTCCGCTGATGGGCCACTCGATCCACGCGCTTGTCGAAAAATACAGGGAAACGCACAAGAAGGCGGCGGCGGATTTTTTTTACCTGCTGCTGGACGAGGTGGCGTCGCGCGATGGTTTCGAAAAAGAGCTGAAAAGCCTGTTCGACAATGACAACGTGAAAATGAAGTAAACCCCCTGTCGTTTCAGGAATTCCTCCTGTTCAGGAACGCGGAAGCCGGAAGGGCCGACAGGGCAAAGCTGGAGGGCTATTTCAAGGACTACATGCGCTTGGGCGGCATCCCCCAATACGTGTTGACGGAAGACGAGGACTACCTGAACGAACTCGTCGAAGGAATCATCTACAAGGACATTATAGCGTATCATAAGATAGAGAACGAAAAAGCGGTCAAGGAACTGTTTTCTCTCCTGTGCAGGCGGGTCGGCAAACCGACCAGCTACAACAAATTATCCAAAATTCTGGGCGTCTCAGTTGATTCAGTCAAACGATACGTCGGCTATTTTGAGAAAGCGTACTTATTCCACGTTGTGGACCGATACGCCGCATCTTTGAATGAATCAATCGCATCCCCAAAGAAAATATACGCTGGAGATGTTGGAATCAAGAATCTTGCGGCAGGCGGCAAGGATGTGGGCGCAAGTTACGAGAACCTGGTTTTTTTGAAGATACAGCAAGACCGGCAAATAAAACGACGAAATAGGCCGGTCTTGCTGAATAGCAAACCAAGAAAAAGAGTCGGGAAACTTTCTTGGTTTGCTATAAAGGACGAAAAACCCGTAATAGGGTACTTCAGCGAAAACGGGGTAGAAATCGACTTCGTGACGCGCGATGCGGCCATAGAGGCAAAATACGGGCAAAAACCAACTGAGAAACAAGACCAGGTGCTTGAGTCGTTCAAGAAGAAAAAGGACGTGATAGTAGCCAGCGGCCTGGATTTTTTCTTGAAAAAGTATTAGCCGACCCCGCCCGACCCTTTTTATACTTCTTTTGCCCTAGAAAGTATCAACTCGCAAGAGGTTAAAGAAGTTCCTTGGAAGGCGTTCTTTGGAAGGCGAGTTAGTTCGGCCAGATAGTCCAGTCAGACAGTTCAAAAGTAGTCCAAAATCAAAAGCAGTTCAAAACTAAACGGGGTTGTGTTGAAGTGGGTTCGTGCAAAACGGGTTCTCGCGAAATCGGTTCTTGCAAGGCCGGTTCCCGTAAAGCCGGTTCTCGCGGAACGGGTTCTCGCCATTCGGTTTCGTGCGGTTCATCATGCGGTTCAAACAGGTTCTTCGGCGTTCTCGTCCTTTTCGGAGTCTTGTTTTTGTCTTCGGTTGTGGGGGCGGAAGCTGCTCAAGCGTTACTGACGTCAACTAACTTTTACGTTTTTGATTCACAACCCACAAACGGCAAAATCACTGATGGCGGAAAACAGCTTACGTTGGCTTTCAGCGATAACGACCTGAACAAGGTTCAAACTCCGGAGAGAGGCGACTCAGACTCTGCAGACCGCCAAGCGTGCGTCCAGAAACAAGGCAACCAATTCATTGTAGCAACTTTCCCGAAGGGCACTGAAACAGGGTTGGATTCACCGCTTGGCGCAATTTGCGGGGACTCGGCGAGTGCAACAAACTTAAGGCCTCAAGTGGCAATAGAAAAAATAGAGGGCTTGGGCAAGGACAAAGACTATTCCATTCTACCAAAATTAACTACGGCGTCTACCGTTTCACTCCAACTTGAAGTTTCTAAAGGAGAGTCAAAATTTACGACTTTTGACGTAAACGTCGGCGAGGCGTCTGTTGCTTCATTGCTTACTGCTCGTGCAAAAGGCTTGAAGAACATCATCCGCGTCTACCAAGGCATCGGCAAACAAACCATTCCGGTTAAGGGCACACCAACGGAAACCAACGTCGCCTTGATTTGGTTCCGCGATGACTTGGTGCAGCAGGATTTGGTGGATTTGAAGGTGGTTACGGGAACCAAGGAAAAAACGGTAACAGATGCACTTCTGGCTTTTGCAACTGCCGCCCCCGCCGCTGTATTCGAAACCGCTGCCGCCAGCGTAGACGTTTACCAGGCGGCAGACGGCAAGGCAACCGCCATTTTGTGCCCTAAGCACGACAAAGACTTGGCTACGGTTGAAGAAAAACAACCTTTGTTCTTCATCAAGAAGGAAGACGGAAGTGTTGCCCCCGAACAAATCGCACTCAACACGATTAAAGACGTCACGAAAGAGCCAGGTCTCGCAAGTGCAGACATCGACCGCACGTATGGTTGTTCTTCCGCAACTTTCAACAAACCGGGCAAGTATCTTGTTACTTACGAAGCCGCCCTCAAGGATAGCAACCCCAACTCGCTTATGTCTTATCTGAAAAGGGAGGCGAGCGGGAGCGGTGGCGCCGTGCTTCCAGAATACGGCACGGAAAGGGAGGCAATAAGGATAATCGTCCGCTCCCAGTCCGAAAGGTTCCTTCAGAGCAAACCGGGCGAGAGGGTATTGACTCTAGTAAAACCGGTCGCCGCAACATCCACGCCGAAAGTCACCCTTTACGCAACCAAAGCGTTTCAGGAAAGCATGGAACAAGCGGGGCTGACCTTCGAGACTGGCGCTGACGGCAAGAAAACGGTTTCGTTGTATGTTCCAGAGTTCGACACTTCCAACGAGAAAATGTACGAGGCTTTTGCCGGCACGGATTATTTGGATGCTTTCACGAAGCTAACCAACGAGGGCGAGAAGAAAAAGTTCTGGGGCGTTTTGGACCGTTACGCTGACGAGAAAACAATAAACTCCTTCCTGAAAAAGCACCTCGACGAAGGCCCGACTGTTTTC
>JACROM010000092.1:0-4443 GCA_016214445.1 Microcaldota archaeon | reverse complement strand
CGCGAGTACGAGAAAGTGTGCGGTTTGGGAGAAGAAACGGTTTTGTTCGCGGAGTGCAGGCAAAAAGGAGAAGATGTGAAGTGGAAGTTGCATTGGATAGGAGAAGCGAACAAACCTGCAGGATATGATGACGCGTTGCCGGATGGGAGTGACGCTGCTGCCGCGGCGACGGAAACGTCGTCTTCTATTATGTTTGCGCATTGTCCCGCTCAGACCGTGTCCGCATTGCCTGAGAGCGCTGGTAGTTCGGACACGCCCTCGCCGTCTGACTCTTGCCCCGCCCAACCAGCACAAACAAAAACGAACGGAGCCAGTGGAACGGAAGAAACGAAAGCTAAACCAACCGCGTGCACTGTGAAGGGAAGCGGTTTTGCCCCGCAGGCCGGCATCTGCATTTTAGTTGATAACTGCAACAACAAGGGACAATTCGGGTACCCGGGCTTCTGCCCGGGCGACAAAAACATACGATGTTGTATTAAAAAACCGATTGCCACTTGCGCTTTAACTAAAGATTCAGTGCACGGTATAAAGAGAGGCACTGTTGGAGACTGTATTGAAACTCAGGTCTGTTATTATCAAGGAAAAATTCCTTACGCGAAGAGCCAGGGAACTTCCGGCTGCCCGTTGGGCGCGAACATTGAGTGCTGCATCGGCTTGGAAGAAGAACCACCGCAGCAATCGCCAGTCCTGGCTGCCGCCGAGCCGCAAACAATCATCAAAGCCTTTTTTGGAACGCGAGTTTTGACTCCTAACCAATTCAAGGAATTCAAGGAAAAGGCAAGAAGCTGCAACGACAGGATTATGGTTGGCGACGCGCCTGTTCAATTAACCGCACAAGCAAAGAACTTGTGGCGAGCGCAAGTGAATTACGCGGAAGAGAAGGAAAAGGCGAAGCTGCTGCGTTACGCTGCGTTGTGGAAGAACATTCTTGCTGACAACACGGACGCTATGCAGGGAACGTTGTTCGACAAGTATGCGGGAGCAGAGGCAGGAGTGGTTGAGGCTGAACTAAAGGACTTGGACTTTAACTCTCTCGAAGCAACCGGGTTTGCTATTAAATTCGTAACTTCATTAGGCGGAGGTAAAAGTAAGTTTAAGCCGAGTTCCTTGGTTGCTCCGGTGTTGTTCGAAACTTCAAATTCTGTGCCCGCGTATATCTCCGAAGTAAGCAAAAACGACCCCAAACTAAACCATTACGTTGTTCCGATCAACCAAAAAGACTACGGCGACGTTGCCGCGGTTTTGGAGATTCAGATGCCTGAAGAAGATGCTTTGAAAGCTTTGGGTTACAACAAGAAAGATTACAAGAATGTTGTGCCAGGCACTGAAACGAACTTGGTCAGCGGTTTTCTCACACAAATGGACTGCGTGAAAGGCAAAATGGAAACGCCGAGTATAGGCGGCATGCGGACGCTCGCGCGCGACGAGCCTCTGGAGAGGGGAGAGTGCGTGAAGTTGCCGATTACCGATGCAGAGAAAGCGTTGAAGGCAGTAAGCCTGATGAAGAGCGTGAAAAAGAATGGAGAAAGCTACCACTACGCGGTTGACGTCTTGCAGGCATGCAATGCTTTGGTGCCTTACTACAACCAAGAGTTCGACGTAACCGCACAGGTTGGCAACAAGATTGTTTTGAATTCCTTGGACCTCTCCAAAAAATTCTTGTACGACATCACGCTGTGCGCGAAGAAGGACGCGTGTGTTAGTGCAAAGCCAATCAAGGCGAGCGAGCTGATTTACGGCAAAGGCGAAAAGCCTGCGGTGGAAGTAAGCGCGCCGCCAGCAACTGTGGCTCCCGAAGGCGAATCTGCAGACGAGACGGAACAGGAAGGAGGACCAACAGGTGTTGGGGCCGCATCTGGACCGGAGAAAGCGCCTGGACCGAAGGCCCTGCCTGAACCGCCTGCGCCTGTCGAGAAGACTCCCACTGAAAGACAGGTTGAAAGTGTAGCGCCACGGGTTAAAGATGTTGGCCTGCCGCCAAAAGCCGCCGAGTTGATAGCGGAGGGCAATCCTTCGGTTACACTGAATAAGAATGTGCAGTTGAGGCTCGAAAAAGGGGTGACTTCTATTGGTGGGAATCGCGCTGCCCTTTACTATTCTGTAATGAACGACCAGTTCTCGCAGCGTGCAATGTACCCGATGTTGGGCGGCTATCCCGGGATGTTCAGCCCGTCCGGCGGCTGGTACGGAGGCGGTTTCGGATACAACAACCTGCAGGCGATGCTGTCTTTCCCGTTCGTCTGGAACCCGGCGTCGATGAACGCGCTGACAACGGGCTCGCCGTTCACTTACGGCGGTTACAACTTCTACACCCCTTCGTCGCAATTTCTTGCTTTGGCTTTGGGCGACTTCAGCTTCGGGTACTTTAAGACCGACCCGTACGGGAACCAGGGAAACTTCAGGGCTTTGGGCGGAGCATTGAGTTTGGGTCCGGGCTTCTCCATTGCAGGGTTCGGTGCCGGGAGCTTGAGGGTTCTCGTGAAAATAGACGAACTTCAGCCAGGTGAAGAGGTTACTTTCGTGATGGTTCCCCCGGAAGGCCAAGAGTTTACCCTTGAGGACGCAAAAGCTCTTCCTGACCCGATAGTCGAGATAGGCAGCGTCTCTTTCATTGAGCCGCCTGCAGTGCAGGAAGCGGAACAACCGGAAAAAGAGGTTGTGCCCGCTGCAACGGACTACACTATCCCGGCGGTTCTGGTAGTGCTGGTCGCCTTGGTCGGGTACTGGTGGCTTGGAAGGAAGTAGTTTTTCCGGCTGCCGGTTGCTTTGGAAGAAAAGCGGCTTTTCCCATTTTGCTCGACACAGGCTTTTTTGCGAACGAAAGGGCATGGTCTTCTTGGCGGGCTGAAACTCCCTTTTGCTCGACACGAGCGTTATACGAACAGCAGAAGTATGGGCAGGGGAATCGCGACGTGTTGGCCTTTTGCTTCAAAGGTTTTCTTGGTCGCGATTATGCCGTGCTTGAATTTCCTTATCGCCCGGTAGTCGCCGCCGCCTATCTGGTTCTGGTATTTTACTTCGACCGGGACGAGTTCCTCGCCCAAGCGGGCGATAAAGTCGATTGTTTCGCCCCTGGCAGTTCTCACGTAGAAAACTGAGTTGGCTTGGTCGAACAAATCGCTTGGCGCGAAATTGTAGGAAAGCCTCGTTAAGTGATCCCCGCATACAGCTTCCGCAAGTAACGCCTTGCCTTCGCTTGTCTGGATGAATTGCTGTGCATACCTGAAGTAATTGCCGGAAGGGTTTTCAACGTGCCCCCGGAACGCGTGGAAAAAGAACGGGTTGGGTATCTGCAGTTTCTTGTCCGACCGGTGTTTCGGGACCCTGTTGTTCTGGTCAAAGGCGTTGTAGACGTTCAAGGCGAATAGGTTGTGCAGGATGTCCGCGTACTGCACTACGGTGAGCGGCGATTTTATGTCCATTCCTTTGGCGATTGCGGTCCAGCCAACTGGCTTGCCCTGGTGCTTCACTACTGCGGACAATATTTTTTTGGCGGTGGTTTCCTCGCGCATCATCCTCGCCACGTCGCCGAAGAAGAACTGCAGGTAAAGCTCGTACACGGTGTTGCCTATTTCTTTCTTCGTTTGAAATTGGTTTACAGCTGTCATTATCCCGCCCGTAACCAGATACTCTTCGAACAACGCGTCAAGCGCGCCCTGGAGCGGCAGGAGCGGGTCCGCCCACTTGTCCGAATGCCCGTGAATCAAATCCATGAACGCGCTCTTGCGCGTGCTGTTGTCGGCCAGGCCCAAAGCGCGTATCTTCGAATAAAGCCCAGGGTTCCGGGTTTCAACATACTCTGCAAACTTCATTGGCAACAGAATCTTGTGGGTTTGCTCTCCTCCCAATTCGCCCTTTCTTCCGGGCAGCCGCTCTATCCCGTGCTTCAGGTCCCGCGAAGACGAACCGGTCAAAATAAACGTTTTTCCCTCGGGCGAAAGGACGTCAATGATGTTCTTCAGGGCGAATTCCCATTCCTTTACCCTGGAAACTTCATCGAGAATGATGAGTTTCCGTTCTTCGCTTTGCCTTTGCGCCCAAGCCAGGTAACTCTCCAGAATGTCTTTCAGGGCATCAGGGGAAGTGACCAGGTCGCACGTGAAATAAAAAATGTTTGCGGGTTTTCGGTTCTTCAGCTCTTCGCGGATAATGAGCTTGGCTAGCGTCGTTTTTCCGACCTGCCTGGGCCCGCGCAGCGAATACCGGACGTCCTTCTCCAGGTGCAGGTGCTTCTTGAGCCTCGGAACCCATTTGACTGCCGCGGCATCGTAATCCTTTATCTTGTCGTCGCCTTCTATTGCGCTGGCATCCGCCCACCAGGGATTTTGTTTGGCTAATTCCGCAATCTCAACCATAAAATCAATCCGATATACTAATATGCTTCATTTTAGATTATCGTAATATGTTAAGCTGCATTTTATTTATAAACCTATCTTTGGCTGT
>JACROM010000083.1 GCA_016214445.1 Microcaldota archaeon | reverse complement strand
TTGCGCGGTGAACTACGAAGTACGCGAACGCCTCGTCGAACTCCTTCCTGGTGCAGTTGCATTCCTTTTCCAACGCCTTCCAGCACTTTTCCTTGAAATCTTCCCTGTGCGGGAAGTCGAATATGCTGTAATAGAATGAGGCGGCGTCCAGTAATGGAGAATTGGCGTTCGAGTGCTCGAAGTCCCTTATCTGCAGGCGGCTGTTGTCGTCTATGTAGAAGTTTTGGATGCGCATGTCCCCGTGCGCCAGCACTTTCTTTGCTTTTGCTATGAGCTGGTTGTCGCGCACTTTTCCGCACAGGCGCACTATCTTCCTCGCTATTTCCTGTTTGAGTATGCCGTTGCTTTCCAACAGCTTCGCTTCCTCGATTATCCACTCGTTCTTCTTCAGCTCTTCCTCCTCTATCCTGGCTCTGAGGCCCGGGTTGAGCGAGCTCAAGCGTATCTCGTGCAGCCACGTCATCTTCTCTATCACTTGGTCTATAAGTTCCGGGGTGACGTCCTTCGGGTGAAGGGACTTCATGGACTTGTATTCCGTCAGCAGGTAAACGCCCAATTCGCCTTGCGCGTACTCGCACGCAAGCATTTCAGGCAGCTTCAGCTTGTTCCTCGCGTAGTGGTGGAAGGCTATTTCCCGCCACGCCTTCTTCAGGTCCTCCTCCTTGCGGTTTTCGTGGATGTGGAACATCTTGAATACGTACCTTTTGTCCTTGTCGTCGAAGCACTGGAAGACGTAGTTCTTGCTCGGGCCGAAGTACTCGACCGAGCGGAAGCCGAACTTCTTCATGATTTTGTTCGCGAGCAAAAGGATGTCAATTGTCATGTCAGTTCCCCCTGAAATTCAACACCTTCAGGTTTCCGGTTGTGAGGTGGTAAAGCGGCAGCTGGCAAGGAGTTGGTATATGCCCTAAGCGTTGCTGATAATCCGTGGTGTCCTGCCATGTCCCGCTGTTGACGACCATGCATCCGCGGTATTCGCCGTAACCGTTCTTGTGCACATGTCCGAAGTGGAATATATCCGGCTCGCTGTCGACCAGCATGTAGTCCTTCTTTTCCGGAACAAGGGGCTTGTCGCCGTACGAAGGCGCGAGGTGCCTCCTCTTTAGGAGTTCTATGGCTATTTTTTCCGGGTTGTTGTAGCCGTCCTTCAGGTTGAGAGCAGAGATGAGCGGGTCAACCGAGGTTCCGTGGTACATGAGGACCTTGAGGCCGTCCACCTCGAACCAGCCCGGGTTTCCAATGAAGTGCATGTTCTCCTTTTCCTCCAGGCCCTGGGTGAACTCCTTCGGAAGCGAAGGCTGCGGCTCTGCTGTGCGAACAGCGTCGTGGTTGCCCGGAGCGACTATGCAGTGGATGTGCTCGGGTATGCGCGTCATGAACTCCTTCAAAAGGGCGTACTGCTCGTAAACGTCCCTGGTCACCAGCTGCTTTTCCTGCAACGGGTACACTCCTACGCCATCAACAAGGTCGCCCGCGAAAAACAGGTACTTTATTTTTCCCGCAATCTCCCTCTCCTCCTCGGTGCCGTTCCCGTTGAGGAACTCGAGGAACTGGTGGAACTGCTTTTGCAAAAAGAATTTGCTGCCCACGTGCAGGTCGGACATGAAGCCGATGTAGGCGTCCTGAGTACCTTTTTTCTTCTCCTTGTACGAAAGTTCCGGCCACAGTATCTGTTCTATTATGAAAAGGTCCTTCGACATGAAGCCTTCCACTGTTATCGCGTCGTCCACCAGCACGCTCGAAGCAACAGCATGCATCGGAGAGTTTTTGGACGCTAGGCAAAGCATGGCGCTCTTGTCGTCCTCCACCTCAAGTAGCCAGTGGCCATTCTTGGTTTCCTTCTTGTCGTAAACCATGACTGAGACCCGTGTTTTCTTGCGTTCGCCGTATGCCTTAGCCCGACTTATGTCCACGAACGGGTGTTCGCTCGGCCTTGGGCGCATCATTCCCTTCATTTCCTCGAACCTGTTTCTGAAGTGGCTCACGAAGTCCTCAAGTGTGCCGGTGCACCTGCTTTTCTCGGTCACTTCCTTGTCCCGAAACACAATAAGCTTTGCTTCCATTTCAGCGGCATTCGAAACGAAACCGACGTTTGCAACAGCTACCGGGAGCGCCTTTTTTTCGGACTGTTTTGAGGCAAGCACGTCCGCGACCATGCCGTGGGTTATCATGAACGAGCCCTTCTCTCTTGCCAGTTGGATGCTTTCGGTCATCACTTCCAACGCTTCGGAGCAGAAGCTGAGCTCCTTGAGCGCCTGCGCGTCCACCAGCATTTCCTCCCGCGCTGCCGCTTCCAGAAGCCGTCTCTCCTGCGTGTCGGTTATAGCCTCCATTTCCCCCACAACTCTTTCAGAAAAAGCGAATTGAATCTTACATCGCAACCAAGCTATAAAACGGTTTGCTACTGTTTCTTCCTCTTTTAAACAAGGGCGTCTTTTTTCGGTTGTTTTTCAGGTCTTTGCCGCTGCGGCTTTCCTTCTTGTTCGCGGTTTGCCCTCTCTTCCGGCCCCACTTCTCGCCAATATTTCCTCAAAGTCGCCTATTTGCGCGTCCTGTCCGGGTATTAAACCGAACCCGATTGTTTTGGCCGCTTTCTCTTTTTCCTCTTCCGTGGCGTTCGTGTCAAGAAGCGTCTTGAAGTGCGGCTCCAGTTTTGCCTGTGATGCAACCAGCAGTTTGGCGAAGGCTGTCGGGTAGTACTCCAAATCCCATTTTCCTCCTCTTTCCTGCTCGCCAAGCAGCTTTTCTCCTATTTTTTCCATTGGAACCTTCATTGTTTTCGGCTTCTTGCCCTCTCCGCCGTACAGCGTCATTTTGGCTTCGCTAGCCATTCCCAGCAGCGATAGGTTGTGGAGAAACACGCGGTTCCATTCTTCAGCAGGCAACTGTCTTGGTTCTCCGTCAACGAAAACATGCCTCGCATGCCATGCGACCGTCCTCTTTTTCAGCGAGTAATCGTCTTTTTCTTGTTGGAGGCCGAATATTGGCAGGTGGCCTAGTATTTTGTTTCCGTGTTCTTTGGTGAGTTGTTCTCTTGTTTTTCCGAAGTCTTTTGCTAGCGCGTTTAGCCGTTGTTTGAGCGAGTAATCGTCTTTTTCCTGTTGGTAGCCGAATATTTGCAGGTGGCCTAGTATTTTGTTTCCGTGTTCTTTGGTGAGTTGTTCTCTTGTTTTTCCGAAGTCTTTTGCTAGCGCGTTTAGCCGTTGTTTGAGCGAGTAATC
>JACROM010000096.1 GCA_016214445.1 Microcaldota archaeon | reverse complement strand
TCAGCCCGGGAGAACCCGACGAGGCAGTGTGCTACGCCGATGCGGCACTACAGGTTTGGAAAACAACCCCCGGTGCTTTGGAATTGCTCTCTAAAGCCAAAAAATAGGCCGTTATTCAAAAAACGCGTTGCCTCCACGGACGATAAGTATAAGCCTGAATTCATCCATGATTCTCAAAAAAGGTTCGTCATCGCGTTTTGAGCTGCTTCCACAGCAGGAAGGCTCCGGATTAATGTCGTTCTCACGCCCAACTCTTTGAATACCGGCTCCACCAAACAATACACCTCGCGGCGTTTTACGAGTATTTCATCTGGTAACACTTTCATGCGCCCGGTAAAATCCGCGAACTCGTCTGGAAACTTGGACATTAAATCCGTACGCCTGCCCATCTGCATGTCAAGAATTATACCGGAACGACGGTCAACCAACAGGCTCATGAAAGGAAAATACGGCCTTTCCGCCTTTTCCCGTATCGGCATCGGCGCGTAAAAAAAGTCGGCCTCCCATACTCCGCCTTGCCGCAATCCCGCATTCTTCAACTTGTTCAAAACAGCCTCGTCAGCAAATACAACCGGCGTGTCTTCCGTTTTCAAGGGTAAAGATTCAAGCCGCTCATCACGCCACACCACGTTATCGCCGGTTTTTTCCGGCACTCTAACTAGAAACTTGTTTTCTGACGGCGAGGATGCTAACATTCCGGGATTTTTTTTGAAGCGAAGGCAAACATCTACCGCCTGCCGTAAGGCGGCAGCAAGAAACCTCGCTTCCTTGCCAGTCAAGAACCATGGAACGAAACCCGGCGAGTAATTCCTGAACAAAGGCCACGAATTGCTACCCCTGAACTTCAGGGCAAGCGCGTTTATTTGCTGCACGTCTTCCTTATGCAAGTATTTTCTGTCCTCAAAAGAAACCATTAGGCATTTCTGGACGTAAAAGCCCTCTTCCGGACAACGCGAAAACTCGCCCGAATTTATCTTCAACAGGCTATTCAAGCCCTCCGAACCCAAGTACAAGCCGAGCGCGTAGTGCTCTCCCATAGCGCCCATCACGCAACAATACCCGACCTCGCCGCTTGCCGGGTCCTTGACGCCGAAAATATCGCCGTCATTCATCCATTCCCACGGAGCCAATTCCTTGAACGCGAGTGCCGCGCTATAGAGTTCTCTCCATTCTTCAGTGGAAGGCATCAATTCAGCAGCCATTTCTCTCAACCCCCTCGATTCATTTTTTCCTCATTATTGAAATACTCTTGGTTGGTTTAAACTCTTTCTTGCAACGCCTGGCCGCCTGTAAAAAACTAGGGCATTGCACTATGAATTTTTAAAGCGTTTTAGAGGGCGGAAAACCCGAACACCCTAACATTATCCGATGTTGAAGGCGTCGGTGCCCCAGCTTTGGCCGCGCCATTTCAAAACTTGAGCATCCTCTTGCTTTTCGCCTTCTCGTTTTTGCACAGCAACGCCACTTTTGAGGGCACGTGCTCTTCAGACGCGAGGTAGCCTGTTTCTTCCCGGAGCTCTTTCGCGAATGAAACTATTTCTTCATGCGTTGGCACGTATGCCGGCCCCATTCTGGCGCGGCTTTTGCCCAACGCGCTGTAGCCTTTCACTTCCACGTACTCCGCGCCAGACAACTCAACAAGTTTTGCGTACGCTTTCGCGTTCTCCAGATTGAGGCCTTTCCCGAGCGTCATCCTCAAAACCCTCCGGTTGTGCGGAAGCGTGCTCATTAGTTCAAGGGTTTCCAGGTACTTTTCCCACAACCCTTCCTGCAACGGGTTCTGGTTTTTCCTGAATGTTTCCTCGTCGTAGGAGGAGCAGGAAACGTACAGCTGGGTGGGCATGGCTTTCTCTTCGGCCAGCTTTTCCAAAGCTTCCGGGTTGGTGCCGTTGCTCACTAAAAAAGTGGTCATCTTGCGCTTGTCGAACTCCTTGATTAGCTCGCCGAGCCTCGGGTAAAGAGTGGGCTCGCCGTCAAGCGACATCGTTGAGTGCTTTGGTTCCATTGCTTCCTTGAAGCGTTCCGGGATTGTCTTGGGGTTGCCGGGGTAGCCGTTGAGCAAATGCTTGAAAGCGTTGATTGCTCCTTCAGCTAATTCGCTCGGTTCGTCAACTGCCCCTTCCCAAACGGGCGCGTGCACTGGCGTGTCCCTCCAGCAGAAGCGGCACGCGAGGTTGCAGTACGCTACGCAGGGGCTCCACTGGATGCAGCGATGGGATTGGATTCCGTAGAACGCGTGCTTGTAGCAGAACCCCTCGCCCAACAGCGCTTTTCTCGTCCACAGGCAGGTTTGCACTGCCGCCTTCTGGGTTGAGCCGACGAACTCGAAAGGCGAGCTTTTCGGTTTTTTCTTTTCCATCGTCTTGTCTTGTGGAAGACTCGGTTTAAATTCGCTTAGAGCAGCGCACCAAGAGTCTCGTAAGCTTTTGTAGCGTCCTTCTTGTCCAGCACGAAAACGGTGTCGGTGTAGGAGGACCAGAACTCGTAGATGTTTATTCCGGCGCGCGCCATCTGGGCTGTGAGGAAAGCGACGACTCCGGGCACGTCTTCCACGTTGGGCGGCGAAACGAGAGTTAAGGCAACGAGGTCTTTCCTCCGTCATGGGTGTTCTTTCTATTATCGCGGTGCAGATTTTCGTGTCCAGCGAGAGCTTGCTGTTCTTCACCAAGCTCAAAATCTTTTTCTCTTCCGCCCGTTTCCGCGTCAGCTTTTCCTCCTTGTACCGTTTCACTGCCGCACGCACAGCAACTTCGCTTCCGCCGGTTTCAACCTTCAGCATCCTTGCTACTGCTGAAACATTCGCGTAGCCCTGTGTCAAAGCTTCCAGTAGGAAGGGCTTTTCTTCCAATACTTTAGTGGCCTTCTTAGACGTGCTCAACTTACCCATGTTCAAAATTGGACAGAAGTTGTTTAAATTTGTTTGTTTTTGTCCGGAACGCTTTTTAAATGAAAAATTAGAATCAAGAACATGTTTGACAACGTATTGGCTTACGAAGGCATGTTGGGCGTCGATTTCGTCGTAATCGGCTGTTTCATCTTCGCAGTGCTGTGGTTCATCTAGAGCTGTTTGTAGTGAGCCAAAATTATTGGTAGCTTCGGCTGCCGTAGTTGGAAAAAAGGTTTGTTGTGTTGGTCTGTTAGGTAGCCGTGTTGTTTGTCCTATCCGCCCGCTTCCTTGGCTAATTGCTCCTCTCCGCCCTGGCCAACCGGTATCTCGATAAAACGAACTTGTTTTCCGTCGGTTGTGTAGATTACCCTGATGACTCCGGAAACGAGCTGCTTCTCGTCGAGCTTGTCCATGAACGCCAAGGTGGTGTCCTCCTTTACTCCGACCGCGCCCTCGTAAACTGCATCCACAGGGGTGTAACCGGCTTTTTTCAGCATGTCGAGCGTTTTCAGCACTTCGTCCTTTATCGCCATATAACTCAATCACCTTTTTAAGCGCAGCCGACGATTCGGCGCGAATCGTTCGGCGAGCCCCTATTGTTCCATAACGTAGCATAAGTTTAAAAATTGAGCGTGGAACGGTAACAACCTATTTAAATACGCGGTGCGCCTAAACACGTTAAGGTGTTTTACTGTGGTCAAATACGTTATCGCGAAACAGTTGGCTGGAAAGAGGATAATCACCACGGACGGCGAGGAGCTCGGAAGAGTAATTGACCTGTACATTGACGAGGTCACCGGCAAGCTCCAGAACGTCCTGCTGGAACCGAACCCCGACTCGTCTTTCGCCGCCCGCACCGAACACGACGCATCAGGCCTGATAAACATACCGTATTCCGCGGTCATAGATGTCAAGGACGTGATGGTCGTAGACAGGCGCGGCTTGGCTGGCAAATCCGACGAGCTCTAAGTTTCTATCTCCAACAACCTGCCTTTCCTTTCCATTTTCGATTTTGTTTTTTCTCCTTTGAGCGCGAGCCCTATCTCGCCCACGTTTTCTTCCAGCCACTTTGCCTTCTCAATGGCCTCTTTTTCCTTTTTGCCGAATTTTTCCAACGCTTCCTCCTGCTGTTTCCTCATGTATGCTTTGGCGTCGTGCTTTTCCTTTTCCTGCACAGCTGGCGCGCCCTCTACCAGTTCGGAGAAAGTCTCGGCTTTATGGCCGCCTTCAACCATTTTCAACCTTATGGACGAAACCTTTTCGCCGTAATTCGTTGGTTCGCAGAGTTCGAACAGGCTCTTGAGCGCGTTTTTGATTCCGCTTTTCTCGCTTTCGCCAAGTTCCTCCACCTTGGTTTCCAGGCCTATTTCCGCCCGCCCGCACGCTTCCTCCAGATAGGGCGGTGAAAGGTTCACTTTCTTGGTAAGGGCGGAGACTATTTTCCCCTTTAACCCTTCCAAATCGCGTGGTTCGAATTCAAGGGGGTGTTTTTTCTCCATTGGTGGCGGAGAGTATTGTTCTTTCGCGTAAAGTTTTCTTGACGAGAACTCTTCCGCGCGTAACGGTTTGATTATTTTTCCCTTCCCGTCGCACAATATTATGTTGCCTTCGCCAAAAAGCTCGAACACAAGCGAAGCTGAAGGAAAGGCGAACCGGACAATGCGGTCGAAGTTGATTTGCTCGACTTTCTCAAGTTTTCCCAGCAGGTGCTTCCTCAAAAGCATGATGAACGAGGAAGGGTGCTCTTCAAAGGAAGGCGGGTTTGACGCCAGATAGATTTTGCCCGGTAGTTCGACAACCACGTCCGAGCTGCGGAACTTGAGCCTGAACGTTTTGTCCTTTCCGTAAACCTTCTGGAGGTGCTGCCCTTCCAGTTTCTTCATCTCGGAAACCAGGTAGTAAACGTCAAGGTTGCTGAGTGCCATTAGTTGTTTTTGGCTGTTCTCCGTTTATACTCCACTACTATTAAACCTATAATACGATAGTATTATAAATAATACGACCGTATTTTAAAACATGCTTACTGGGTGGGACAGGTTCAAGGGCTGGAGCGTCCTGGAGTTTTTCCTCGAGAACCCGACTACCGAAATCCACGTCAAGGCGCTTGCACGCGCGCTGAACGTCAGTCCGCTTACTGCCAACACCTACCTGAAGGCTTACCTGAAGGACGGGATTTTGTCCGAAAAGCGCAGGGGCAACGCCCTATTTTATTCTTTGGTAGATTATTTTTTTACGAAAGAATTAAAGCGGGCATTTGTCCTTTCGAAGCTTATGGAAAAAAATTTCGTCGGCAAGGTGCTTGAGGATAACCCGTCCGCCACTTCCATTGTCCTGTACGGCACGCGGGCTTCCGGAAACTATGACGAGCGCAGCGACTACGACATATTAGTGTTTTCCAAGGACAAAAAATTCCCAAAGAAGGCGGTGGCGGCGTTGACGGGGGAAACGAACCTTAAGGTGCTGTCTTTGGCCCAATGGCGCGCGTTGGATGAAAACTTCAAGAAATCAGTGGCTAAGAACAACGTCGTTCTGTACGGTGCTAATCTGGTGTTGGAATGAGCTCGAAGGATTGTTTCGAGAGGGGGCTCCTTAGAAAGGAAGCGGTGGAGAAGGAAAAGGTGCTGGGCTCGCTTGAGCTGGCGCGGCATTATATCGGACGGTCGAAAGGCAACCTTGAAATCCGCTTCTACGATGTCGCTTTTTTGATGGCCTACAATTCGATGTTCCAGACCGCGCGGGCGCTGCTGTTTTCCGACGGCGTCAAGGAACGGAGCCATTATTGCGTTGTCGCGTACCTGCGCGAAAAATACTCTTCCGACAAAGAGCTCGGCGTTTTTGTCGAGATTCTTGACACCTACCGCCAGGACCGGCACGGCACACAGTACGCGGGCCAGCTTGTTTCGGAGGAAGAGGCTAGGCAGTCTTACTCGGACGCGCAGGAGTTCCTGCATTTCGCGAAGAAGCGGGTTTCCTGACTCTTTATAACTTTCTGGCGCCAAGTGAATTTCATGCTTCGTTTGAAGAGAAGCGACTGGGTTGACTTCGGCCAGTACAAGGCACCTACGCTCTACCTTTGCCTTTTGCAGGATTGGGCGAAATCGCAGAAATCGACGTCACTGCCTCGGCTTGAAGGCAGGCTTCTGATTCCCGACGGGCACCTCATGTTTTCGAGAAGGGACTGGGAGACGATTGTTGCAGCGACGAAAAAGGCCTTTGCGGAAAAAGACGAAGAGTTTTTCGCCGAGTTGTTTGAAGAGTGCAGAGAAAGCTCTGATGCAGTTCTAAGGATGTCTGAACGATTGCGTATGAACCCTAAAGTTTCAGTAGAAGTCTTGCAGGAGTACATGGACACCTTCAATAGAATGGAGTATCCATGGCTTTTCCTGTGCCCTTTGGGTTATGCAGTCCAGGAAATTGTTGAAAAAACCGCGTCCGACCCTCCTTCGTTCTTTGTTCCCTTTCAACCAACCCTTCTCATGCAACAAAGGCAAAAGATGCTGGCTTTGAAGGAAGGGCTTTTGCGCGTTGGCGTCCTGAGCTTGGAACCGAACGAAATCTCCAAGCGGTATCCTGAGTTGTATAGCGCACTGCAAGAGCACGTTCGTGAATACGAGTGGATCGGCATGATGCACTGGTGGGGGTCGCCTTTCTCTTTGGAGAAGTTGCTGGTTCAGATGCGTTCAGCTAAAAAAGAAGAGACTGTTTCTTTTGGGAAACTTTCAGAAGAGGCCGAGTGGGTGCGTCAGAAAACAAGGCGAATAGCTTACTGGCGGCAATATCTGGCTGAGGTGTGTGCTGTTGCAAGCTATAACGCTTCGAAATGTTTGGAGCAATGTTCTCAAAAAATGGGTTTGTCTTACGCCCAGGCCATGTGGCTCACTCCTACTGAATTCCTTACTGGTTTGCAAGGGAAAACTGTTCCTTCAGTTGCAATTCTTCAAGAGAGAAAGAGAGGCTACTGCCTTTTGCCAGAAGGAGAACCTTCGGTTGTTACTGGAATGAAGCTTGAAGAAATCAGGGAACTTGTGCTTGACGTGGTTCCTGAAGGGAATGTATTGAAGGGGTTGGCTGCGAGTTCCGGTAAAGCGCATGGCATAGCCTGCGTGATTCTTTCACCCGACGACCTCAGAAAGATGAAGCAAGGGCAAATCATGGTGTGCAATGAAACAACTCCCGACTACCTGTCTGCAGCTCAGAAAGCTGCAGCCATCGTAACCGACATCGGCGGGTTGGGTTCACACGCCTCTATTTTATCCCGCGAGCTTGGCGTGCCGTGCATTGTTGGGACGAAATTCGCGACCCGCAAAATAAAAGACGGAGACGTCGTGGAAGTGGATGGAGACAAGCAAACGGTTACCTTAAAATAATTCGCGCTAGCTAATGTTTTGTCATGGGCCCTCTGTTTCACTTTTTTACGACATTCTTTCTCGTGCTGGGTGCAGCACAGCTCTTGAGCGTTCCAATCACCGAGCCTGTTCTTGTTTTAGCGCTTTTCGGCGGCCTCATTCCTGACTTCACCCACCACACTGGTGAGTTCATCATCGCCGCCGCGGTTGCCTTCGTTACCGTCGCAGGCTTTGCACTCGACAACCGTTTTTCCTTCGAGGGAGCAGTTCTTTTCGGCGACCTCGCGGTAGGCGCACTTTTGTGGATTCGTTCGCAGGCTTACACCCCGCCAGAATACAAGACGCACAAGAGACACGAGTTCAAGAAGGAGTGGTGGTCGAGGGCAAGGTTGGCCTACAGTTACGGCTACCTTTTGGTCTTCACCTTGGCTGCTTTCGTTTTCACCGGCTCCGTTGAGTTGGGCATTCTTGCCTTTCTGGCTTATGGCATGCACATTTTCTTTGATTGGCTTACTTACGGCTAATCTATCGCATTTGTGAGTTTACGTCTATAAAGACGTTGCAGTAAGACTCGTTTCACCTCGTGAAGTGAATCACGGATTTTTTCAACCGCCTTACGCATAGTCCAAGCGGCGTTC
>JACROM010000095.1 GCA_016214445.1 Microcaldota archaeon | reverse complement strand
CTCTTATCCTTCCCTGTCTTACTGCCTTCAGCAACTGGTTTCTTGACAGAATCATTGCAAAACACCTAATTTCACTTACTTTACCCACACAGTTCAAAAGAACCGTTACTCGCCTGTTCGGTTCAAAAGAACGGTTACCTGTTTTACCTGTTTGGTTCAAAAAAACAACCACTCTTAAATTAAAAAAATAAACAGCTTTTCATTCAAACAACTGATTACTGGAACTAAGGGGGGTCGGGGTTTTAATGTGTTGGGTTTTCGGCTCCCGGGCGCGCAAACTCTGGTTTTGGTTTTTTGGGGCGTCCTTGGTTTTGGCGCCCGCGCTTTCGGCTTTCGAAACACGCAAACAATTGGGTTTAATGCTTGTTTTTCCTTCCTTTCACTATATGGCCTCCTACGACCAACAGAAGGAAACAGCGTTCGCCAGGCTCAAAGTCAACAAAAAAGACCTGCCGCGCATCCAAAAAGGCCAGTTCACACTTTTCGACTTCATTGAACACAATTTCTCGTTTTCACCCAAACGCCGTCAGCTGGCAGTTCAAGTTCTTGAGCTGTTGAAAGGGTCAAACAAATCAACCGGCGGCCCCGCAAGCAGGCAAGACGCGCCAAAACGGTTCAGCGACCTCCAAAAACAAATCAACAGCCAAAAGAGCAGCCTTCACCTCGTCTTGAGCGCGTTGGAAAACAGCGGATTGGTGGAAAAGACGGGCGAAGGTTTCCTCCTATCCCCCTCCTTCACAGCCCTTCTGGACCAATACGCGCTGTTCTGGAAGAAGTGGTTGGAGCAAAAACCTTAAACACCTTTTCATACATCAACTAAGCTATGGGAATCTTTGATTTTTTCGGCAAAAAACCGCTCCCGAAGGTGCTATACGCCTTAGAGTGCGACGTGCACCCCTTCAGGCTGCAAGCTCACCGCCAGGACGCGGTTGACTTGGAAATCAGCGCGGAAAACACGTCCGGCGAGCCCCTTCTGACTTCCGTCATAGTAACAGTGCCCCGTATGCTCGGCACCGACCCTTCAGCCCTGTCGCACGAGCGCGAAGTAAGACTGGGCATGATGGCGCCAGGAGAGCGCAGGAAACTGAAGGTCAGCATCTATTCCACCCAGAAGAGCGCGCCCGGCACCTACGGCGTCCGGGTGCACGCGACAGCTCACTACCACGACTACGGCCACATCCTCAATCAGGTGCGCAAACTCGTCGAGCTCAGGGTGGCTTAGCCTTTTTCTTTGACGTCCTTCTCGGGCAAACGCTTTCACGAACACAGAAAAAACAGCGGGGCGTTCATGCCGCGTTGGCTTTCCCACCGCGTTAACATTCGTAAATCGTAGACTCATGTACATCGAATATTTGGGCAACAGCTTGCACGCGGTTGCCGACGCTAATCGCGTACAACGCACGCAAGCGTTGTACTTCTCGGTAGTCTTTACTTTGTTTCGCCCGCTTTTGCAGGGCGGGCGTGTCTTCTTCTAACATGGTTTTACTGGCCGTTAGCGGTTAGAACGCGTTTGAAGCACACTGGCCCGATGCCGCGTTCAATACTCTCTTTCTTGCGGAGAGAACGGCCGCATTTGCGGCAATTCCGCCACTCATCCACGCAGGAAGAGCTCACGCTAACACTTTCCATATTTTACATACACCTCCAACGCTGGCCTCTTTTCTTGAAAGTCAGCAATTAAAAGAACAGTATCCGGTTAGTTTTGTAGGCGCTTATCCACCATGTTTTGCATGAAATCAAAAAAGTTTTCATCCCGCAAACTCGAAGTCTGAAACAAACTCATCAACACCGCCGTCGTGTCCGCACCCTTTTCCGACTGACTCCCAAAACAAACCTTCCGAATCACGACCGCCGGACGAATGCGACGCTCCGCCTCGTTATTGTCCTTCTTTACGCCGCGACGCGCACAAAAAGTGAACAACTCTTGTTCATGGCGGCGCAAACGCTTCACCAAACGCAACACGTCCAAATCAACGTATTCTTTCGAAATCAATTCACGCAATTGCTTTTCAGCTTCTAACCGGGTATTTTTACCATGATTGCGTTGGGACGTTGCCCAATAGTACAACGTCAGAAGTTGGCAAGCAAACTCAGCAAACTCCGCTGAACGCTTTTTCTTTAAAACGTGGTCCAGCTCTCGCTTGAGGTGCGCCCAACACCGCTGCTTTTCGCACGCCAAACAATTGTAGGCGTTCCAAAAATCGGCGGAAAGCACTCCCTTGAAATTTTTCAGGATTTGTTCCGGAACGTCGTGCTTGCGACTATGGCGAATCGCGTAGAACGCTACTTTTTGGCTGATAAATTCCCACAACCACCAATTAACCCCTTTCACCGGTCAACCGGTTTCATCCGCATGCAACCGCTTTTCCTTCAACAATTCTCGGCGTAGTTGTTCGTAATCCTCGCCGAGAAAGTCAGCCAGTTTGTTGCAGGTGTTGATGACGGTTGCTTTGCTCACATGCAAACCGTAATCCGTCTTCAATAGAAAACGGATTTTGTCGTTTGAAACGCCAAGCATCCGCAGGCACACAATCCAGAACGCAAGAGTCAAGTCAAAACGCGAGTTTGGCAAGGCGTTTGGAACGCGAGGTTCGAACGTCTCTCCGCACGTTTCGCATGCGCCAGTCGGAATCAAGTATTGAATGTGTTCAAGCCAGCCAGTAACCAGCCGGGTTATCGTTCGGGTTCTCCAGCCTTTGAAATGCAGTCGTTTGCCGCAATTCGGGCAGCATTTTATTGGTTTGAGTTTTTTGACATCACTAGCTTCTTCAGGAGTTTTTCGTCCGACACCTTCATGGCCGAGTTTTCTGCCGGGTGTTTTTGCCGGTTCTTGAGCGGGTTGCGTTTGTTTTTCGAAGAACGGTTTTTTTGAAGACGGCGTATTTGCGTTGTCGAATTTGGCCAGTTGCCGTTCGAGTTTTTCAAATCGTTTGAGAAGTTCAGCATACGCTTGGCGGAGTTGTTTGTTTTCTTTTTCAAGTGAGGCAACGCGGGCTTCAAGCTCGCGCACATATTTTTCGTCTGTCAAGGTGGGGTTCTACCTGTTCAGGAAAGCGGATGCAATCCTGAACAAAAACGTTAAGAAAACGGAGAATTTACGCTTTTCGGTCTGCCAAGAAAACTAACCGCTTACCGATAAAAAAGCCGGCAGTCCGCGTAAAATACGAATTAAAGGAAGTAAACGGAAGCCTCGAAGAAGCATTGAGCGACTTGATCTCCAGCGCACTAGCTTCCGCAAGCTCCCGAAGCAAGTCAGCGCTTAGTTCCCCCTGAACTCCCCGTACCACTTTGACGGTTCGGTGTTCTTGATTTCCTCAAACCACTTTTTGGCGGTCCGAGTTTTCAGTTTTTCGCCGGCCCTCTCTAGCCAAGTCCGCGTCTCCCTGTATCCGACCGACTCGTATTCATGGGCTGTCAGCGCCAGTTCCAGCAGGTCCGCGTCCCTTATGATTTCGGCTTCCTTCGCGTTCGGCTTTGAACCTATTTTTTTCCGGAGCGTTTCAGGCAAACCCTTCAGCTGGTCCCTCTTCGCTTTCGCTTCATTCGCTTTCACGTATGCCTTGGAAACCTTGTGCAAGTCCAAAATTCTCGCTTCGTGGACGTCGTGGAACAGAGCAAGGAAAGCCACGTGTTCCGGGTTCAACAGCTCCCCCACGTTGGCGAGTTCGCCTTTTCTTCCCTTCAAGCATGCGGTTACGCCCTCTCCCATGGCGTCGCGTTCGTCTTTTCCGCGCCCCATTATTTTTCCCTCCTCTTCAGCCAGGCAATACGCTATTATCGCCGCGCGGAAGGAGTGTTCGGCAACGGTTTCCGGCCTCTGGATTTTGGCGCTCCACCAGCCGCTCCTCGCTATCCGCTTGAGGTCGCCTATCTCGTAGAAAAAGTTGATTAACGACATGGTTTAGTTTAGGCGCTCAAAGGCTTTAAACTTCCTCCCCCACAATGTTTCTCCAATGAAAATAATCCATTACGACGAGGAGGAAAGCGCGCTCAAGGTCGAGCCCCAGTGCCCGGAGGACTTGTGGTACCTAAAGAAAATCGTCACTCCGGGTGCGTTAGCCGAAGGAGCACGACGGTCAGGCCGGCCAGATCGCCCGGCCCGACACCGGCGGCGGCCAGCGAGTAGTCTAGGAACTCGCGGCTCAGGTCGAGCAGGTGGAGTTCGCGGAAGCCGCGCTCAAACTCCGCTTGACCGGCCCCATTCTTTCAGGCACTCCCGAAGAGTTCGTCCCGAAAGGCGCGCACCACACCCTTGACGTGGAGCCGCACACGCGTTTCGTGTTGAAGAAAAAGTTTTCAGCATACGACTGGGCCATTTTGAACGAGGCCAAGAAACGCGCGAAACACGTCAAAGCCTTCCTTATAGCGATGGATGAACACAAAGCAACCATGGCCGAACTCCAACTGGCGGGGCTGAATTTCGTGGGCGAAGTCGACTTCAAGGGAACCAAAAGGGACCCGAAGGCGTTCGAGGAAGCGGTCAAAGGATACTTCCACGAAATCCTCTCCTTCTTGGAAGGCAAGGAACGTGTTGTCGTGGCAGGTCCGGGGTTCGCAGCAGACAACTTCAAAAAATACCTGAAGGAAAAAAAACCCGCTTTGCTTGAAAAGACGAGTTTCGAGCACTGTTCCTCAGCTGAGAAAAGCGGCGTTTACGAGCTCCTGAAAAGGGGGGTTATAGAGAAGGCGTTGGGCGAACAAAGGGTAGCCAAGGAATTCTCCCTGATGGAGGAATTCAGGGAAAGCATAGGCCGCGAGGACCGCAAGTGCGTTTACGGCTTGAAGGACGTTGAGGCTGCCGTAGAAGCAAATGCCGCCCGCACGGTGATGGCCACCGAATCAGCTCTGAAGGACAAGAAAATAGATTCCCTGCTTGAGGCCGCCCGGAAGAAAGGAGCGGAAATCTACGTTTTCGCAGAGGACGATGAGCCGGCTAAAGAGCTGGACGCTTACAAGCTGGTTGCCTTGTTACGGTATCCTCTGTGGCTTTAGAGCCTATCCCATAGCTGATTGCGAAAACATTGGAACTTTTAAGCGTTGTTTTCCCTCTTGGCGGTTGTTCCTTTATTTCTGTGATGCGCTATCAGTAGCTGTTGTGCGGAGCGGTTACTCATTCGTAGCTATTTAGAGCCTGCCCCAGCTGGTGCAAGAGTAGGCTGGCACGGAGGCAAGCGCGATTTACAGCAAGGCGCGGAAATAAGACGACGAAATAGCCGCGCCTTGCAGTCGAGCGGACCACGAAAAACAGTTGGGAAACTTTCGTGGCCCGCTATAATCCAACCTAGTGGGACAAGCTCTTAGCCTTTGCCTGTATTTTTCTGGTTTGCCATAATTCGAGTATATGCCTGGGTTTTGTGTGTTCGGCGCGCCGGGTCATTTTTTCGCCCGTTATGCTGTGCCGGAGGCGTGTGTCGTTTCTGGCTTTGTTTTCAGTGGCGCACGCAGTTATTTTCTTTATTTTCTTACTCGTCTGTCGAGAACCTTCAACCCTTTTCTTGCAGTCTCTGCCACGAATCTGTTTCGGTCTTCGCTATACCTCCCTAAAACTGTTCGCGTTTTTTCTATCGATTCAGGCGTTAGCTGTTTTGATTTTTCAGCCGCGTACATCGCCGCGCGAGCGAGAGCATGCCGGACTTCGGCGGAGTTGTCTTCGTGCGCCTCAAAGACATGCGAAACGATTTCGTTGACATGCGGCCCGGTGTGGAACGCAGCGTTTTTCAAAGCGGAAGCGCACAAGGCGCGGGTTCGCAGGTCATTGCGTGCTGGCCTTTCGAGCAGCCCCTTTCCCGCTGCTGACACGACTTTCTGCAGATGTTTGCCGTTATGCCAAGCCGCGTTTTTTAGCGTCCATGCCGCGTTGAGCCGCACGTTTGCGTTCCCATGTCCCATGAGCGCCGCTGCAATTCCCACTATTTCTTCCAAGTTTTCTGGCTCTTCCGCCTCTAGTATAAGCCTCCTGTTTCCTCCGGCACGACCGGCGAATTTTTCTTTCATTAACTCTCCCCTTACCGTGTTTTGGCGTTCGTCTCAATTGAGTGGAGCGCTTCATCCCTATTTACGGGTTTCCCTGCCTTTGCGCATCCTATGTTTTGGTGCCTTGTTGGCGTTTTATTTTCCACGTCTCTACAAGGGAGCTCCATTCCTTGCCGATGTGCTGAAGGGCTTCGCCGAACCGGGCTGATAAGGTCAAGACCATCTTGTGGCGCTTGTCCTTGTCCTCCTGGCCTGTTGGGTATCTTCTTTCGCGCGCGAGAAAACCGCAGCGGACAAGCTTGGGGATGACCAGGTTGCGGAGTGTTGAGTTGGCTATCCCTTCAGAACGCTGCCACTCGCTTAG
Organism: Microcaldota archaeon; assembly: GCA_016214445.1. Taxonomy (GTDB): domain Archaea; phylum Micrarchaeota; class Micrarchaeia; order Norongarragalinales; family Norongarragalinaceae; genus JACROM01. Next base: position 8,550 of record JACROM010000095.1, on the reverse strand, counting down.
AGCGTGGCCGTCGATTTCACCGTGCGCCTTCATGTAAGCAATGAGTTTTATGGCGATTTCGTACTGGACTTTCTGCAGGTGAGGAGGAAAAACAAGCTTCAAGACATCTTCAGCCTCCCATCTCGCGTTCAAGCTCATCGGAAGCTTAGCGTACTCGAACAACAGGGACTTTCTGGAAGGTAGTCCTCTTGAAAGCGGGCCGTTCATGTTCTGCTATATACGACTATCTTGCTCTTATTTGTTTTCCTCCGTCAGGTGTTTTATGGCCAGCACGTCTTCAGTTGTTTCCTCTATCTCCGCGCAGTATTTTGCTATTGAAACCAGTCTCGCCCACTCCAGCGCGCTCCTTTCCCGTATCCTGTCGAGCTCCTTCTTCAGCTCCTTTTCGTACTCTTCCTCCACTTTCAAGTCCTTCTTTTCCTGCAGGAACTGGTTCATGTTTTTCTCGTAAAGTTCCCTGACGCCTTCAAGCACTTTCCTGCCAGCGTGCGGCCTTTCCCGGCAGTATTGCTCGAGCTCGTCGCCTATGTTCTCGAGCGATTTGGCTATCAGGGTATCAAACTTGAACAGCGAGCTGCCGCGCTCCGAGCCCATGGAGCGCAAAGTCAAAGTGTACAAACGGTTCATTTCCTTTTCCCGTTTCGAGATGGTTTCGTAAACGTCTTCAGTGTACGCTTTCTCCGCCAAGTCGAACATCGACAATACAACTGCGTGCATCCTCTTCAAAAGAGTTTCCAGCTTGAACTCGTGGCCCGTAGCGAAAACCCTCAACGCTATTTCATCCTTCTTCTCCTCTATCACGTCCACTGCCGAAAGGTGCTGGCGGGCCTGTTCCGCCAAAATCGGAGCGTTCCTGCCTTTCAACACTATTCTCTGTGCGCCGGCTATGTAGGCTGAAATGGTCTTCCTCAAGGCGAATGTTTCGTCCGCGTCTATTTCAGCGTGGAGCCTCCTTTCGGTCTTTATGGACAGTTGTATGGAGCCGTCCTCGTTTTCCTCCAACGAAACCACATCGCCCTTCTTTACGCCTTTGGCTTCCACCCAAGGTTTGGGCAGGGAGACTATGTAGGTGCTCCTTCCGGTTTTCTGGACCCGCCTGAACTCCGCCATAAAAAACCCTCTATATTCCTAGTATATTCTATTGCGTCTAACTATATATTTTTTGCGTTTGTTTGATAGTTAGCGACACAATGGTTGTACAATCGTCGTCGCTAACTAGATAACGAGTGACGCCCCGTTCGTATAATGTTTTGCGTCACTTGCTATAAGTTGGGGAGCAGTGAAGGATATGGGAGAGGCAAGGGCGGAAATGCCTTGGTTTGCGGTTTTGGCCGCAGTCTTCGTTGTAGCCATGCTCTTGTCCCCTAGGCTTGAACTGCTTTTGGCCTTCCTGTTCATGGTTGCGCTAGCTAGGCCCTCTGCCACGCTGGAGCCCGCGTTTACCGGCCAGGTGCGTTTCTAGGTCTTTACGTTTGAACAGTTCAGCTTGCAGTACAGCACAAACCGCTTAAAGCGGTTTGTGGGCATCGCAAAATCCCCCGCGGATTTTGCGTTGTGCTGCAAACCGTTTGCTGGTTTGCGTTACTTTTGCGTTCCGCTATAAGCAGTTGAATTACGAGTATATCCCCACGAGTATAACTAGCCGAGAAAGTGACCGAACACGTTTGCGGCATTGTACGGCCCCTTCCCGCGTTCGTCCTTGCCGCATGGGCTGACGGCCTTTGAAGTGCGACGGCCCGTGCTCGCCTGTTTGGCCTTCACTTTTTTTTACTTTTCCCGTATGCTGCAATCAAAAAGGGCGCTAGTTCTTCTGAAAGCGCGGCGGCGAATTTATGTGTCGGAAAGCCTTTCTTTCCGGGGTCGTTTATCCCTTTTTCGAGTTTTAATTCCATCGGGCCCTCGTAGTCTACAAAAGCAATGCTTCTTATAGCGAATAACGAAAATATCTGTACTTTTTAAGGCTCCTTTTACGAGGCAGCCAAAGTACGATTATTTTTGCAATCAGCTATTAGGCTGTCTGCGAGTTCTTTTCCGCTTCTCGCGTCAGGTTTTATAGAGTCTTCCAGCCATTTTAACAAAACACGTATTGATTCCCTTTCTCCCGCTTTGCCTGCAATGTTGTGGTGTACGTACGGCGCGAAAGTAAAAAACTGGTTTATTCCTGTTCCTCCGCCTCCGCTTAGGCCGCCGAAAATTTTTTCCTTATTTCTTTTAGGGACTGCCTCATATGCGTGTTGAAGGAACGCGAGCGCGAATTTTCTTTCTGCGTCTTCAGGGTATCCTTCTACTTTTTGTTCCTCGTTGCGGTCGTCTCTAGTCAAACGGAGTAAATATCTCCAAATCCTGCCTCCGAAATCAATTCCTTGTTCATGTGCCTTTTGAAACGCGCGTCTAGTATCTTCGTTATGCAGCTCTTCTGTTGGCTCGTACAAGTGTTCCAAATTTGCCGTTGCGCCTGGCGTGTTCTTCAGCAGTTTCCTTAACTTGTCGCTAGGAGTATATGTGTATAGGCCCAGCTTTCTTTTTTCAATCATGACAACAATCCTTTAGTAACAACCTTTTTTAGAGAGGTTTGAATAATTAGGTTTTTTAGGGTTTTGTCTCCTCAAAAAATATTTTTCGGCAAAACGGACTAAGCCCGCGTATTTCATTTCCACTTCAAACCACCTCACATACATTTATGAGGCGGCTTTTCTACATGACATCTAAACAAATACCAAAAAAAGGATACGCCATGAAAGAGAGTGATTCGTATGTGGTGGTATTACGGCGGTTACCCAAGGGCTTCGCCAAGGCCGCAGGCAGTCGCTGGAAAGCACGGCAAGAAATTCGGGCTGACTTGGTGGGGAAGACAGTGGCTTGACGCGGTCGAGTCCGAAGGCGACGACCAGCGGATGGCGCGCGGACGCGCTTACGCCCGCGCCGAAAAAACCTTCCACATCAAGCTCAAGCCGGGTGCCGTAAGCGCGAAAGTCGAGGGAAACTACGGGACGTACTCGGTCAACATAAAATTCAAGCAGTTCGGCGGAGAAGCGTGGGAAAAAATCATAAAAAGAATCCGTTCCTCGCCAAAGGCATTGGGCGCCCTGCTGAACAACGAATTGCCCGAAAACGTCGAGAAGGTTTGCGGGGTGAAACTCATTCCGCGGGAATTGGACGCGGACTGCTCGTGCCCGGACTATGCCAACCCCTGCAAGCACATTGCGGCAGTCTACTACGTCTTGGCCGACGAAATCGATGCCGCGCCGCAGATACTCTTCCTCCTGCGGGGAATCGAGCACGGCAAACTGCAGGCTGCATTGATGGGTGTAGCAGCTAAAGGCGGCGAAAAAAAGGCCGTTGCAACGCCTCCCAAAAAAACAAGAAAACATGGGAGCAAACAACAAACAGCCTTGAAAAAGACGAACAGGCAGGCTACGTCACGGCGAAAAAAACCAAAGACCAAATAACTGGCCATTATACGCAAGCAGACCCCTACAGAACCGTGCAGGGGCATGCAGACCAGTGCATAAAACTGGTTTCGCATCGAACCGCAGTATTAAAGAGCAGCGGCAGAAAAAAGATGAAATAAGCCGGCCGTTGGGTGAATTGCGCTCCACGCATAATCCCACCAAAAAACAGGTCATTCGCCAGACCGCGCCCGCCACAAACGCAGGCAAGAGAGGAAAACGAAATGGCTGAAAACAGGACGCTTTTTGCGGGAGGCAGGAACTCTATACGCGAACACTTCCAGTTCAACGTGGAAAGCGACTACCACCTGTTATTCCGCTTGAGCGCACCGGAACCGCCGGGAACGGCTTGGCTGCTGCAGCAATTCCTTCAGTCTAAGAGCGACCCCAGCCTCCTCCACCCGCTTGACGGACGACTGCCGCCCGCGCAAGCGGCCATAGCCGCGCAAAAAAGGACTGCCGCAGAAAAAGTCAGCACCTTCGCAGGCAAGGCAACAGCGGCCTTAGACGCCAAACAGGCCCACGAGTTCCTTGCGGAAAACGCTTACGCGCTGCAAGACGCCGGCTTCACAGTCCAAATACCGCGGGGACTCAAAATAGGCGTCCCCTCGCAGTTGCGTGTCGGCCTTGTGCTGAACAACAACCTGCTTGCGGCGGGCAGGAACAACGACTCCAAGCTCTTCACGTTCGACTACCGGCTCGCGATAGGCGACACCGTCATCTCGGAGGAAGAATTCCGCGCGATAGCTGCGGCCAAGGCGCCGCTTGTTTCAGTGAAAGGCAAGTGGGTCGAGATAAACCCGGAAGAAGTAAGGAAGCTGGAAAACGCGCTGGCGAAAGCGGGCGAAATCGCGTCCCTGCCGCAGGCAGTGCAGTTCGGTTTCGCTGCTGCAGCCGAAGGACTCGACACCGCGTTCATTTCGGACAAGCGGGCATTCCACTCTGCGTTCGAATTGCTAGACGAAAGCGGGTGCTTTTCCGTTCTCGAACCACCCAAAGGCTTTTGCGGCGAACTCCGGCCGTACCAAAAGCGCGGGGCAGGGTGGCTGGACTTCCTCGGCGGAATGGGTCTCGGCGCCCTGCTGGCGGACGACATGGGCTTAGGCAAGACCGTGCAAGTGATAGCGTACGCGACCAAACTCGCCGGACAAGGGGAAACCCCGGTGCTGGTCGTGTGCCCGACGTCGGTGATAACCAATTGGGCGCGCGAGTTCGCGCGGTTCTCGCCGAAAACGCGCGTGAAAATACACCATGGCTCCGACCGCAGCGGCAATCAAGGTTTCAGGAAGGAAGCCGGGCAGGCGGACGTCGTCATCACTTCCTACGCGCTTGCATGGCGCGATGAAGAGGAACTGGATTCGGTCAAGTGGGCGGCGGTGGTATTGGACGAAGCGCAAAACATCAAGAACCCGCTCGCCAAGCAAAGCAGGCGCGTCAAGAACATTCCCGCCAAATACCGCATCGCGCTCACGGGAACGCCCATAGAAAACAGGCTGTCAGACATGTGGTCCATCATGGAATTCCTCAATCCGGGCTTCCTCGGCCACTGGCAGCAATTCAAGGAACGCTTCGCGAAACCCATAGAGTCCAAGGCTGACGAGGAAAAAATGGAGGCGCTGCGCAACGCCCTCAGCCCACTTGTGCTGCGGCGGCTCAAAACCGACAAGAAAATAATAAGAGACTTGCCCGAAAAAACGGAGAGCACGGAATGGTGCACGCTCACCCCTGAACAGGCGACGCTCTACCAGGCCGTGGTGGATTCCTCGCTGGAAAAAATCGATGCCGAGGAAGGGGAACGCAGGAGGATGGAAGTCTTCGCCACCATCACGCGCCTCAAGCAGATATGCAACCACCCCGCCAACTACTTGAAGGACTCGCGCAGCCTGGGCCAGCGCTCCGGCAAAGTCGAACGGCTCCGCGAACTTTTGGACACCATCGCGGCAGAAGGGGAGTCATGCCTCGTCTTCTCGCAATACACCGAAATGGCGTCAATGCTCTGCGACGGTCTGAAGAAGGAGTCCGACACGCCAGTCAGTTACCTGCATGGCCAGCTTTCAAGGCAGCAAAGGGACGCGGTAGTGAACGAATTCCAAGCGGAAGGCGCGCCGCCGGGCGTCCTCATCCTCTCGCTCAAGGCAGGCGGCACCGGCCTGAACCTCACGAGCGCCAACAACGTCATACACTTCGACAGGTGGTGGAATCCGGCAGTCGAAAACCAGGCCACCGACCGCGCACACAGGATAGGGCAGAAGAAGAACGTTTTCGTCTACAAACTCGTCACCCGCGGAACCATCGAGGAAAAAATCGAGGACATCCTTCGCAGGAAAAAGGATTTGGCGGACTCGGTCGTGGGATCGGGCGAAAGCATCCTAGCAAGAATGAGTGGGAAAGAACTCAAGAAAATGCTGGAACTCGACGCGTAAAAACAGCCAGAAGGCAGGCGTGGAAAAACGCAAACAAGGCCGCCTAAAGAGGCCGGAACAGGAAGCGCTTTCCAAGCCGCACGCTCCGTCTGAAGCGTCGGCGAATTACCGAGTGCACTTTTGAGGAGGTCGGCGGCAGCCCCCATATCAGTGCGTTTGCTGCTTCTTTTGAGGAGGTCAGCGTATGTCTTTGTGTGGGTGTGTTTACCGTTCTTTTGAAGACGAGCTATACTGCGCGTCGTTTCCTTTGGCGCGAGGTTTTTATTTCCATTTCCCCTCTTTCTAATCTCATGCCTTCCGTGTACAATTACCTCAAGCCAATCCTCCTGCTGGCCGGAGCCTCGCTCCTCATACCAACCGCTTATGGCTTCTACCTCAACGAGCCAATAGCGTGGCCAATGCTCGCCTCCGCGCTTCTCCTGCTTCTGCCGGGCGCAGGCTACACTCTCACTTCTTTTACCCAGGGCGCGAAAAACATCTGGGCAGTGGTGCTCAAGGAACGCGTCCTATCATGGAACTTCTTCCCCCGGAAGCATGAAGCGCGCCCGGAGATGCTGTCGCAGAGCGACGCGCTCCTTCTGGCAGCTCTGGCGTGGCTGCTCGTGCCCTTGGTTACTGCCTTGCCTTATTTTTTCGCCGGCTACAAGATAGAAGACGGCCTGTTTGAGAGCATGAGCGGCTGGACCGCAACAGGGCTTTCGTTTGTCCAGAACGTCGAAGCGTTGCCTCGTTCGCTGATATTCTTCCGTTCCTTCACCCAGTGGATAGGCGGCGTTGGAATCCTTTTGTTCGCGCTGCTCGTGCTGCGCACCCCGGTGGCGTCGCAATTGTTGCGCGCTGAAGGTAGGGACTCCATTTCTTTGAGCATAACCAAGACCGTGAAGATAATCTGGGGAATCTATTTGGGGCTCACCCTTGCAGGGGTGGCGTTTCTCTACTTTTCAGGCATGCCGCTGTTCGATTCAGTGAACATCTCCATGGTCTCGCTTGCGACCGGCGGCTTTTCACCAACCAATTCGCTTGCAGTCAACGCGCTCCAAAAACTCATAATTACTATGCTCATGCTGTGGGGCGCAACCTCATTTACCCTTCACTACGCGTTCTGGAAGCGCGAATTCGACAAGATCAACCAGAACACCGAATTCAAGATGATGGCAGCTGGGGTCCTGTTTTTCGCGGTACTGATTGTTTTATTTGCAGGTGACTCGACTGAGGACGCGCTCTTCCACGTTTCCTCGGCGCTAAGCGGAACCGGCCTTTCCCTGAGCGCGCTCGAAAAATGGGGCGACCTGCCGAAGTACCTCCTGTTTTTGCTGATGATATCAGGTGGCTGCTCAGGCTCCACTTCAGGCGCCATAAAAATATGGCGTACCTTTGTCATGCTCAACACCATTGTCGCGCGTGTGCGCTCCGCCTTCCTTCCAGAAGGAGCCGTACAGATAATCAGGGTAAACCAGAAAGTGCTCCGCAACGAGGATGTGATGGAAAGCGGCGCGTTCGTCTTCATGTACCTGTTCGTTATAATGGTTTCAGCTTTCCTGCTGCTGATGATTGGCCAAACCGCCATGGATGCCTTTTTCCTTACTGCCTCAGCGTTGGGCAACGTCGGCCTCTCCTCCTCGGCAACCTGGTTCGCGTTCCCGCTTTTGGGCAAAGCAGTGCTGTTTTTGTGCATGTGGATCGGCCGTGTTGAAATCCTGCCCGCGCTCATCCTCATCCGCCAAGCGCGCCATCAGGGCGGGTTGTAAGGGCTTCCACTCACGTTTATATCTTTTCTGCGCCAAAGCAATTCATCCTAACCAGCCAGCGCATCTGCGCCATTGGTTTTTGGAGGTATGTTTTATGCGCATAATTATTCTTGGGCTTGGCCGGGTAGGTTCGCACTTGTTGGAAGCCCTTTCCCAGACGAGCCTGCCTCTTGTGGCTGTTGACCGCGAAAAGGGCGTTTGCGAGCAAACAGCTGCTTCTACCCGGGCCACTATAGTGTGCGGCGACTTCACTTCCCCGCACGTGCTTGACTCCCTGCGTTTCTCGCAAAATGACTGCGTTTACGCGGTTTCCGGGCAGGAAGAGGCGAATTTCCTGGCCGCAATGTACGCGAAACAGGCAGGAGCAGGCAAAGCAGTGGTGAAAGTGGATTCAATCGAGCATGTTGCGTTGCTGCAGAAGCTAGGCCTCGACGCGTTCGTAGGCGAGCACACAATCGCGCAGCACCTCGCAAACCAAGTGCTGCACCCGACCATATTCCAGCTCCTTCTTCCCGGAGTAAGCAACCTCGAGCTCTTCGAGGAGGATGTGCCTGAAAAATACAGCAGGATGACTGTGGATGAGCTTGAGAATTACGCCGGCGCCGGAGTGCACGTCATAGCGGTTTACGACAGCAAGAAATTCATGCTTCCGGACAAGCGCCTCCCTCTTGGAAAAGGCGCCAAAGTTGTTGTTTTGAGCACTGGAAAGAGGAAGGTGTTCAAGTGACCATCAAAGGGGGCACCTTCGGTTCCCCCTATTCTGGTCGACTTTACCCCCTCCCCCGGTAATTACCTGACTTTTCCGGTTTTTTTGAACACTACGTCCGCGCGATTCTTTTTCCCTCGTAAAAGTGCTTTCGAATACCGGCAAGTTTATTAAGTGTAGTGTTTATTATAAACACTACAATGAGTTTCATCCGGAAAATCAAA
>JACROM010000087.1 GCA_016214445.1 Microcaldota archaeon | reverse complement strand
GTGGGTTGGTTGCTTTTCGTTCGTACGAAGAAAGACCAACCTGCCTACACAGGTGAAGACGAAAAATTTTTCGGTTAGGGGACTGCACACGGTTTTCAGGTGCTAGCTTTAAAAGCAGAAGTCACTCATTGGTAACCCTCATGAAACGGAAAAAATAATTAGCCCCCTCAAGTCCGATTTTTCAACGAACTGACGCACTATAACTGTTTCCGTCAAAGAGGGACAAGGCAACTGGTCTTGCGGTATTTTCAAGGATTGCCATAGACAACTGACGAGACTTGCGCTGCCTCCGAGGGCTAAAGCCCGAGGTATTTCCCCAAACGGGGACGAGGCAAACGCCTTTGGGCGGCAAAGGCGTCTGCCTGGGTTTAATTAAAGCCCAAAGGCGGGAATTTAAACCAAAAACGCCAAAAACAATAGCATGCAGGAAACCGAAAAGCGCAAGATGGAGCACGTCGAAGTGGCGCTAAAGGAGGACGTTCATACAACGGCGAGCAACGGCTTCGAAAAAATCCGGTTTCTGCATTATGCACTGCCTGAACTCGACTACTCGAAGATAAGCCTCGAAACTACTTTTCTGGGCAAAAAGCTCTCCGCGCCATTCATGGTAACCGGCATGACCGGCGGGTGCACGGAAGCGGAAAAAATCAACTCGGAAATGGCCGGGGCGTGCGCCGAAGAGGGAATAATTTTCGCGGTTGGCTCGCAAAGAGCGATGTTGGAAGACAAGTCGCTGAAGAAAACCTACGCCGTAAAGAAAGGCGCTTTCCTGTGCGGAAACATCGGGGCCTACCAACTCAAGAAGTACTCGCCGAAGCAAATCCAAAGCGCGATTGACGACATACGAGCGGACGCGCTGTGCGTGCACCTGAACCCGCTGCAAGAAGCAATACAGAAGGAAGGGGACACAGACTGGACTGGTGTTTTGGAGAAGATAACGATTTTGTGCAGGGAATTGAGCGTTCCTGTTGTGGCCAAGGAAGTGGGCTCGGGAATAAACGGCGAGGTCGCAAGGGAACTCGAAAAAGCAGGATGCAATGCGTTGGATGTTTCCGGTTTGGGCGGCACGTCTTGGAGCGCCGTGGAGCATTACCGTTCCGGAAGAAGTGGGGATGTTTTCCGCGATTGGGGCCTTCCGACTGCTGAAGCGCTGAAGCAATGCTCCAACGCAGTAAGGATTCCACTTATTGCAGCAGGCGGCATGCGGAACGGCCTTGAGGCCGCAAAAGCAATACGTTTGGGCGCATCAATTGCAGGCGCAGCCGCACCTTTCCTCGAGGCGCAGCAGGAAGGTGGCCCTGCCGAAGTGAAGAAACTCATCAAGAAGTGGAAGCACGAACTCAAAACAGCAATGTTCCTGACGCGCTCGAAGAACTTGGGCGAGCTGAGGAAAGCGAAGCTGCTGGAGTAAAACAAAAAGCGGGAAAGCTGCTGAAAAAAAGCAAAACATACAGTTGAGTAGAATTTTTTTCTCCCCAAGATTAATTAACCGGAACTTGGCTAAAGAATAGCGGTAAAGAAAATGCAAACCGCCGCATACGAAAACCAAAAATGGAGCGTCTTCCTCGGTTCACTCATAGTCGGGTCAATCCTGGGACCGGTCGGGGCAGTGTTAGGCGCTTTTCTAGGTTTGCTTTTCTCTAGCAAACAGTGATTGGAAAAATGGTTGAAATAGCTATACCCCTATTGGGAGGTTTGGCGGTCGTGCTTTTGCGTGCGGCCAAAAATAAAATCGAAAAGAAAAAGGTCAGCGGAGAATTGAAAAAAGAGCTTACAGCAGACTTAAGCGCTGGCGCCGCAATAACGTTCGGCGCGAACAGTCTTCTCATCTCCCTTTTCAAAATTCAATTGTTCATGTTCAATGAATCGGACGTAAATTTGTTGCTCACAATAGCTGGAATATATTTGATATTGGAAGGCGGAAGCAGGGTGCGGCAAATCATAAAGAATGGGAGCATGGCTGCATGACAAACAGCTACTTCTTGCCCGCGAATTTCAACAAAGCAGCAGCAGCCTTAACAGCGCGCTCCGGGTCGTTGAAGTCGGCTATCCTGTGCCCGTTAAGGTAAAGCATGCTATCCCTGCTGTATTTTCCGCCGAGGAAAACAGTAAGTATGGGCTTGCCGCGTTTTTTCGCCTCGACTATTATTTCCGCGTTCTTGGCCGGGTCAGTCATGGTCTGGAGAGTTTGCGCGACAAACAAACCGGCAACATAAGGCGCCCTTAGCAGGACCTTCAACGCGGCCTCGTAGCGTTCGGGAGTGGCGTCGCCAACCAGGTCGAGCGGGTTTCTCCGCGAATACGCAGGATGCATTTTTCTCGTGCGGTCCAGTTTCCTCAAGGTGCTTTCCTTCAGTTCTACAAGCTTAACTCCGTATTTCTCGCAGTAGTCGCTCAACAACACGGCCACGCCGCCTGCATTCGAGACAACTACGAAACCATTAGATTTCGGTTTCGGGCAGAAGTCCAACGCCTTGGCGAAAAGGAACAAATCATTAAGATTGTCCACGCTTATGGCACTCCCCTGCTCCAAAGCTCCTTCGAAAACCTTGTGCGAGCCTGCAACCGAACCGGTATGGGTTGAAACCGCTTTCTTGCCCGAAGCGCTCCTTCCTGCTTTCAACACCACGACAGCTTTGCCACGGCGCTTGGCGTTCCTCAACGCGTTCAAAAACGCTTTCCCGTCCCTTATGCCCTCGACGTAGCAGCATATCACCTTGGTCTGCCTGTCGCGGACGAAGTGCTCTATGAGTTCTGGCAAGGCCACGTCAGCTGCGTTTCCAAGGGAAACTATCGCAGAAAAGGCGTACTCTTCCTCTATTGCCCAGTCTATGACGCTGTCCGCGATTGCGCCGGACTGCGTGAGGAAAGCGATGCTTCCAGGCGCAGGTGTGGTCAAGCCAAACGAGGCGTTCATGCTGGAAGACGGCGCTATTACGCCAAGTGTGTTGGGGCCCAGGACGCGCATGCGGCCCGCTGCCTTGAGCACCTCCGCTTGGAGCTCCTTGTTTCCTGCTTCGGCGAAACCAGCTGAGATGATTATGCACGCTTTTACGCCTTTTTTGCTGCATTCTCGGGTCACTTTGGGCACTACTTCGGATGGAACGCATACTACTGCCAAATCAACCTCGCCGGGAATACCCAGAACCGAGTTGAAGGCATGCCTTCCGAGCACCTTGTCCGCGTTCGGGTTTACTGCGTAAACCTCGCCGTTGAAGGGTTTGGCGTACTTGGACTGGAACACCCCGCCTGTGACAAGATTGCGCAGGACGCCGTAGCCTACTGAGCGTAGCTTGCTGCTCGCGCCGATTACAGCGACGCTTTTCGGTTTGAAGAACGCGCCCAAACTCATTTCATCACTATCCTCGCATCAACTACCGAAGCACCATTTTCATCTGCAATAACCGGGTTAAAATCGGTCGCCCCAAGGGCACCTACGGTTCCCTTAGTGCGGCCTACCGCCCAAACCCTCCCTCTTAAAAAATTCATCGCAAAACCACTCTCGCATCAACAACGGACGCGCCATTCTCATCAGCAATAACTGGATTGAAGTCAAGGGAAACAACAGGCTCCTTGGCAAGCAAAAGCGAGGTTTTCATCAGCAAATGCACAACCTGCTTTTTGGAAGCCTTCTTTCCCCTAAAGCCATCTTCGAAGAAAACTCTCGCTTTCGTGGCTTCAATCATCGATTCCGCGTCTTTCCTCGTCAAAGGACAAACGCGGACCGAAACGTCGTTGAAAAGCTCGGCGTATATGCCACCGAGGCCGAAGAGGACGGAGTCGCCGAAAACCGCATCGTTCTGCCCGCCAATGATGAACTCCACCCCGCGTTTTTGTTCCTGCAAAATAAACGAATCAACTTTGAAGTGTTCGGCCTTGTGCTGCAAGCGAGTGAAGGCAAGGGACAGCTCGTCGAGGTTGTGGATACCCAATTGCACCAAACCCTTTTCGGTCTTGTGGGTTTCCTCGCGGGACGAAACCTTCAGCACAACCGGAAACTTCATGCTGGCAGCGCTTTCCAGCACGCCCCCAAGGTCGTCGCAGAATGCGGTCTTTGGGAAAGGGATGCCGTACTTCTTCAGCAACTCAAATGACTCAACTGGCCCAAGCATGGTAAGACAAGGGAGTCAGGGTTAAAAAGTTTGTTTACCCATAACAAAACCGAATGAAAATAACCTTCCTTGGCGCATCACAGGAAGTCGGAAAAAGCTGCTTCCTCGTAGAGTGTGAAGTAAAGCTCCTTCTGGACGCGGGCATAATGGTGAACAGGAACAACGAGACCCCGCATTTGGCGAACGTCAAGGCGGACGCGCTGGTCATCTCACACGCCCATCTCGACCATTCAGGAGCGGCGCCGATGCTGTTCAAGCACCACCCAATCCCGGCGTTCACCACCTTCCCAACATTGCCGCTTGTGAGCCTGTTGTGGGCGGACTCGGAAAAGATAGCGCTGTTGAACAAGCAAACCCTTCCCTACAGTTCGAGGGAAGTTGAAAGGCTCCTCAAGAACGCCGTTCCGCTGCCTTACGGGAGCGAGTACAAGTTCTACGAAGGCACTTCCTTCAAGCTGTTGGACGCGGGCCACATACTCGGCTCCTCGCAGGTGCTGGTGCGGAACGAGAAAACGCTTCTTTATACAGGCGACTTCAAGCCCGAGGACACTAGGCTTCATTCCGCTGCCAAGCCTCCTGAAGAGGAAGTGGACGTTCTGGTTACGGAAAGCACTTACGGAGCACGCGAACACCCTGAACGGAAAAAACTGGAGGACGAGTTCTGCGATGCAGTCGAGCAGGCGTTGGAAAAAGACGAACCTGCCCTTCTTCCATGCTTCGCAGTTGGCCGCGCGCAGGAAATCCTGATGGTACTGCACGCCCACAGGATCAACGCGGACATTTACCTTGACGGCATGGCGAAAACCGTTTCGTCGATAATGACGGACTTCCCGTCATACCTGAAGAAGCCTGCCGCGCTAAAGAACGCGTTGGAACGGGCGAAGTTCATAGAGTCGCGCGAGCAGCGCAAATCATTGACCAAAAGGCCGTGCGTGATAATCTCGAGTGCAGGGATGTGCCTGCATCCGGACAGCATCATTCAGCAGGCTGATGGTGCCTGCCGCAGGATAAGCGAAGTCCAATCCGAAGTGTACACGGCAAACAACGGCAGGGTCTGCACAGGAAACGTGTCACGGCTGGTCGTCAATCCGTCTCCGAAAGAACTCGTTGAAATAAGAACACAGACAACTTCGTTGCGCGGCACGCCCAGCCACGAGTTCATGGTTCTCGAAGGACTGAAAACGGGTTGGAAACGAGCGGATGCATTAAGAAAAGGCGATTACGTTGCCCTGGCCAAGAAGGTTCCGTACGAGGGAACTGAACAAGATTTGAAGATAAGCGTACTCATAAAGAACGAGCACGACGCCAAAAAAGCGCGTTTGCCTGCGAAAACCAGCCCGGAACTGAGCCAGTTTCTCGGCTATTTCATCGGAGACGGCGATGTGAAACAGAATAAAATTGTGCGTCTGACAGACAAGGATGTTGACAATCTCAAACATTACGCGATTTTGGCGGAACAGGTTTTCGGGGTGAAGGGAGTCATTGAAACAAAGGAAAGAAACAGGCTGCTGATTTATTCCTCGAGAATCGCAAGGTTTTTAGAGGCAATAGAAAACGCGCGTTCACCTAAACGCAGGGTTCCCGAAGTCATTCAAAAAGCCAGCATGGACAGCATCGCTGCATTCCTGCGCGGATTGTTCGACGCAGAAGGCACGGTATCATCGTCGACAAACAGTTCAGTGGCATTTTACTCCTCCAGCCGAGATATTGCGGACACGTCCCAAGCGTTATTGTTGAGGTTCGGAATACGCGCTGAAAACAGGGTCTTGACGAAACGCACCGGAGGAAAGATGTTCACAGGGAGAATGGTCAGGATAAACAATCCGAGGGATTTGAAAAATTTCGCTGAAAAAATAGGTTTTTCCTCGAACGCCAAGAAGAAAAAGCTTGAAGATCTCTTGACCAGAATCGGCGGAGGCTACAGCCACGCAGAAATGTATTCGATTACGCGGGCAGAGTTGCGGGCGATGGCCGAAGTGGCCGCCGGCAGGAAAAGAATACCTCGGGTTTTCGCAAAGAAGTATGAACTTACGTCATCGTGCAATAAACACTGCACCCGGCGGGTTTTGGAAGGAGTTGCGAAAGAACTTTCAAAGCTCGGAATAAAAAAGGCGGAAGACCTTGCAGCCGAAATAAACCTGCTGCTTGAGTCCGACATCGCATTTACAAAAATACTTGACGTGAAACCCAGTGAGACGGACACTGCGAGTGTCTTTGACTTGACGCTTCCGGCAACTTCAAACTACATTGCAAACGGATTGATAGTCCACAACTGCGACGGCGGGCCCGCTTTGAGTTATTTGAAGAAGATGAACGAAAACGGCGAAGGAACTGTCCTCCTTACAGGCTACCAGGTGGAAGGCTCGAACGGCCGTGCGCTGTTGGACGGAAAACCAGTTAATTTCAACGGCACTAAAACAAGAGTCAACCTTCCGGTCAAGCATTTCGACTTCTCGGCCCACGCTTCCAAGACCGACCTGGTTGAATATGCTAAAACAGTTAACCCGTCCACCATATTCTGCGTGCACGGCGACAAGGAAGGCTGCGACTCCCTTGTTTCCGCTTTGAAGGCTGAAGGCTTCAAGGCAAAAGCGCCGGTTCTTGGGGAAAGGGTTGAGGTCTGAAAGCGTGCTTAAACACTCCCGCACACGCATAAGGGAAGGCACCGAAGCTCGAGAAAAAGGCAAGTTGCTTGCATTCATTTCGTCTTGTTATTTTTGCGCTTTGTTGTAATGCGACAGCTGACTACGGTTTTTCAAAACGTCGTCCAACAATACTGGTGCATAACCCGTTTTCTCTACGGACACACAAACATACCGTTCCTTGAACTCTGGCGCCCCCGCATCCTTGTCGTGAACATGCCCATGAAAGTTCAACCCGAAGTGCTTGACTATCTCCGGTTCGGCAGGCCGATGAGAAAACAACACGTTGCCAAACGAGAAAGAATTGCAAACGAAGTCAAACCCATTCTCCAAATACCAGCCAACAGCTTTGTAGTCGTGGTTGCCCCGCACCAACACCTTCCTGCCGTTCAACGAGCGGATTATCCCGGTAACCCTCGCGGCGGCGTTGGGCCCCTTGAAAAAAGCGAAGTCACCCAAGTGAATGACGAGGTCATTCTCGCCAACTACTGCGTTCCACCGCTTGACGAGCTCGCCGGTCATTTCCTCAGCAGCGAAAGGCCGCCCACAGTGCTTGATGATGTTGTCATGCAGGAAATGCGTGTCGCCAACCACGAAAACCTTGAATGCCATCCTGCAACCCTCAAAAGTCAGCCAAGTCGTAAACGAGGAAGCCGTCGTCCCGTAACCGCTGCTTGCCTGCAACCTTTTTGGCCACCAACCCAAAACGCGTCTTGGCGGCCGGCTTTTCCCGCAAAACCAATTCCGCTTTCCCGGCAAGCAGGCCTAAAACCCGCCGCGCCTCCTTCTCATCCAGCGCAGACCACTTGACCTCAAACAACAACATTTTCTCCTCGTTGACGCCCACGATGTCAATCTCTTCGCCGTCCCCCCACCAGCGGCCGAAAACATAGTCCTTTGAAAAAGGGGTTTTTTGCCTCAGGAAAGATACGGCGATGTCCTCAAACACCCTGCCGATGTACGCGTTGAACTCCGGCGCTATCTTGTCTGCGAACGTCTTTTGCGGGCCCGCAAACTCGGCGTAACCGGCGTTCTCGAACACGAAAGCAAACCAAAACCTGAAATACGGGTCGGAAACAACGTAAAGCCCTTTGCGGGAACGCACCTCACGCTTCTCCGTGACAGGCACCTTCCGCTCCACTATATGCAAGTCCTGGAGGACCGCCAAATACTTTGCGACCAGACCCCGCTCCAAGCCAGTGTCGTTCACGATTTCCGCCAGCATAGTCTTGCCCTTCGCCAACGACTTCAAGATAGAAAAATAGTTCCGCGGCTCGTCCAACTCCTCCCTCAAGATAAATATCGCGTCCTGGTTCAAGAAAGCAGTCTTGGGCAAAACGTTCCCAATTACGTTCTCTTCAACGCTCTTCCCAAAATCCATCAACTGAAGATATGCGGGGGTGCCGCCCAAAACAGCGTAATACTCGACCGCCTTCTCCAACGGCGTCTTTTCCATCAACTCCAACGCGTCAAAAAACGGCAGCGGACCCAGCAACAACTGCTCGGTTCGCCGCCCGTAAATCGGGCTCTTGTAACCAGCCAGCTTCTCCATCATGCGCACGGAAGAACCGCACAACACGAAGAAAGACTTGATCTTCTGAAAATGGTTGTCCCAGTAATCCTGCAAAACCGATGGAAGCGACGGGTTCGCCTCAACCATGTAAGGAAACTCGTCAAAAAAAACCGGCGTCCCCGGCTTCAGCCGTTCCCGCAAGTAAGTGAAAAACGCGTCGTAATTCTGCAACGGCGAAAACGCCAACGCCCCGTCGCCGAAAAACTCTGAAAGCGTCACCGAAAAAGACTTCAGCTGATCCTGGCTGCTCTCCTGCCTCGCCAAAAAATAGAGCCCGGACTTCCGCTTTGCGAACTCTTTGATGAGCGAGGTCTTGCCGACCCGCCTCCTGCCGTAAACCAGCACCAGCTTGGGCTTGCCGCTGGAAAACAATCCCTCGAGAAAATCCAGTTCACGCACACGGCCTACAAACAAATGCACCACCAAGTAATTTACTTCGAAGTAAATAAAAAGCTTTTGTTGGCAAAATAAACCCGCACACCCGGCTTGAAAAGGCCAAAGAAAGGACTGCGCCGACCGCCTGAACGCCGCGGTTGGGCGCAGCGAGGGGGAAGGGCGCGGAAGCCGAAAGAAAGGAAACTTGCGCGGTGGACTGTTCTGGATGCCTTTTATGGTTTGGTGAGTTTCTTGAACTCTTCCCGCATCTGCTTCAGAAAGCCAAGCTTGGACGAAGTGAAATAGAAAGTCCTGATCTGGCCCATTTCCACGTCCTCGAAATGCGTTTCCACGTGCCTGCCGGCGTAGATGCGGGATTCGAGTTGTTTTATTGCCGAACCTATTCTTTTCGTCAGGAGTTTCTGCTTCTCAACCGGAGCGTCAAGCGGGATGGTGAAGGTGAAGCAAAAGTTGCTCACTGCGGAAGGGGGCTTAAGGTTGGAAGCGTTGAAGCGGCCGGCCTGAAGGGGCTTTCTCCCTTTCACACCTTCGAAAACGGTTTCTATTTCTGACAAATGGAAAACCGTTTGCGGGTGCTCCTCCCTGATTCTTGCGAGCAGCGGGACAAGGGTGCGGGCGAATTCAATTGGCATGGATAAATCTTGGAACGGGAGAAAATAAAAAACCGCTTGAAGCCGTCCCGCTAAAAAAAGAAGGAGATTGGAAGACGGAAACTCACGTTACTTCAACAGTGCCTTCCTCGCCATCATGGAGGATGCATTTGAAAGCGTAGGTGCCGGGCTCGTCGAAGGTTTTTGTGAAGACTCCGCGGGGCTCCAAAAGGACTTGCTCCTCTCCATCACCGAAAGACAGGACGTGTTGTGCGGAATCGTCGTCGTTTATGAATATTACGACATCTCCTGCTTTGACGTCCAGTTTTTTCGTGTTCAAGCCGTTTTTCGTGAAGACGACCGAGTTCTGGCTGCCGGATGAATCAGCGCTGATTTCCGGAAAACCGGGGGTCGCGGTCGGCAGCACAGGGGAAACTTCTTGTATTACGGGCGTGACCGACGGCGGATTGCGCCAGGAAACCTTGTCCGCAGGATTCAGGCAGCCGGCGAGTGCGAGTCCAGACAACAAAACCGCTATAACAAACCATTTGGAAGTATTCATGGCTTTTTCACCTTAGGCGCCGTCGGCGCATAGTTCAATCTCGACGCATAGTTCAATCCGCCGTTCACGTCAGGTTTGAAACCGCATGACACGGCGTAGTAAATTATCTTTTGCGGGGCATTTGTGTTAATCCATTCGCATAAGCGCGTGTTTGGGGGGATTACCCGCTGTCCGGTACCTGCGGGCTGGAAATTCAGGTTGGAAGTTGCGGCGGTTACTTGCAAGCACGGCGCAATGTCATTCTGACGTCTGCAAAGGGTACGTACATCATCAAGCAATATTGCGGGATCGTGTGCTAAAACTGCAGTAAGTGGAATGGTCTCACTGAAGTAGGGCGAGGTCGTAATAGCTGTTTCTGCCGTTTGGCTCAACTGGCACCGGAATGTTTCCGGTTTTATTTCCTTGACTTCCTTTATCAGACTCACGTCCGAATAGCACGGATGGACGACGTCGGCCATAGGTACTCCGTTTCCTTTAGCAAGATCTATCGGGTTGTAGACTGGCAGAGAATATTTGTTGCAGGCATCTGCAAAGCCTTTAGCGTTTGGCGCGCCCCGATTCTGTGCTTGCGACGGAACCTTAAAGCTATATCGTGTTTGCGGTACTGGGCAAACCGCTTTCGTAAGCGCCGCGTCCGGGAGCTGCGTCAGGGCGACGTACATGGTTGTTTGGCCGTAGCACAACTCGCCTTGAACTGCGCAAGGCTTGAACGGCAACTCCTTTCCGCCAACGGCGTAACGCAGGAATTTGCTTGAATCAAAGTTGTTCAAACCTGGAGCGGGGGAGCCTTTCTTCATGCACTTGCCTTCGACCATGTAAAGGTTGTAAGCGAACTTCTCATGAGCTGCCAAACCAGGAGCAAGCTTGCTTTCAAGCGGGTTGAACCAGTTCACGTAAATCGCGCCAGAGCACAGCTGGTTGGAGCCCAAGGATTTTAGCGTTGCGAACGCGTTTGTTGAATCGGTCGAGCCGCCATCTTCTGCTTTTATTATCGCGGAATAGCGGGTATCCTGTTTCAAGCCGTTCTTTTCGGTATACTTGGCAATGGTAGAATCGACATTAATGTAGTATTGGCCCGTAGACGCCTTGAAATCGTTTTTGTTGAAAGTAGCAACGGGAATGTTGTTGTTATCGCGGTAAAGCCACACGGTCACTTTATCCATTTGGGTGGGAGGTTTCGTAAAGGTAGCCTGTATGCTTAAAGAGGGCGTAACCGCGTCCGGGGTTGGCACAAGTGAAGCGGAGGTAATGAGTTGCACTGTGGGCTGCGCCGCTCGTGGTTGCGCCTGCACTGGTTGGGGGGCGGCTGCAGTTGTGGGCGGCTTTACTATAACCAAATCTTGTTTGGACTCCTTACTATCCACAGTCAGAACAACAGTATATGACGTGTCCACGTCTTGTCCTTGCTCTCTATTGAACGGCACCTTTTCGATGGGGAACAAATACATGTTTTGGTCGGGCTTCAAATAAAAGTCGCTGAAAAGAACACTTGTTGGAACGCCCTTTTGACTAACAGTCCGATAAACAGTTACCCGGGTGCTTTTCAACTTTGTGTAGTCGGAGAAAGCCGCGGTTGCCTCGAGACGGGTATTTCCTCCGAAAAAGTACACGCCTCCTTTGTTGTCGAGGCCTTGTGTGACGGAAAAGTCCTGGATAAGAACTTGCTCGGATTTCAATGTTTTCTTGTAAACTAAAGCGCGGAGTCTGGAAGTTTCGGACGCGGGTGTCTTGGTCGAGCGCACGTTTATTTCCAGTTGGTACCACCAGGTTTCTTCTGACTTCTCGTCAACAGGAATGTCGAGGAACCACAGTTGCTTTTCGGGGTTCCAAGCAACTTCACTCAAAGAGTGCGCTTCGCCGTATTCTTGCAGCCCGCCGTCTTTTTCCT
The DNA here is from genome assembly GCA_016214445.1 of Microcaldota archaeon. GTDB lineage: Archaea > Micrarchaeota > Micrarchaeia > Norongarragalinales > Norongarragalinaceae > JACROM01. The sequence continues at coordinate 2,144 of JACROM010000087.1, read as the reverse complement.
GATATACGGTTATTTCCCCGCGCGAAGAACCGGAGTCGACAAAGCCAAGCCACAATTTCAGGTAAGGCTTGTTGCCGCGCATGAACACCTCGACTTCGCTGTGCGTAAGCAGGTCAGCCTTCCTGAACTGCTTGGCGGTTTTCTCTTGAAACTCGGCAAACTCGGAATACGGGTCAACAGGCGTTGCCTTGAAGTCAAAGGTGTAAACCACGTCTTTCGCCTCGTCACCAGACAACCCGAACGTCAATTCCCGCGAACCCTTTCCAAATCTTTGCTCGAGAGTCTTTACCGGTTTGTTGATTGAATCGCGCATTATCGCAACTACGTCGGCGGCTTCCTTCAGCGTGAATTTCAAGGTAAAAGAATATTTTCCCAAGTCTCTTGAAAACAGTCCGCCTCCTTGCTTTTTTTCGGAAGTGGAAACAGTCACGTGGCCGTCCACCAAGTCATTCCTTGGCGCGGTTGCTTGTTTCTTCATTATCGTCAGCACGTATTCCTTGCCGGAACCATGTTTGGAAACGATGAACTTGAGGTTGCCGTTGTCGGCTTTGAAGAGTTTTCTCTCGCTTGGCTTAAGTGGATTTACGAGCGTAAACCCTTCCGGATAAGTTGTTTGTTCGGAGCTTTCAGAGTCAACAACAGGCAAAGGTTGTCCGCCGGAGTCCGTCACTTTGAGAACCAGGCCGGAACCATCAGCGGTCTTGTCCGTGAAAACCAAGAAGTAGCCGCCGAACCGGAATTTCAGTGGCTTGGATGCGCTTATGCCGTTCAAATCCAGCAGGTGCTGGCCGACGCCTTCGGAAGTCGTTATCCTAAGGGCAGGGCTCTCGGCGGCACCATTGAAATCGCCTTCGCTTGCAGCCATCTTTATTTTGTACTCGCCGTTTTGGGCTTGAACGTACTTTTTTCCACTCGCTGTTTTGCCGTCCCACGAGAGCTTGTTTGAAGAAATATAATGCGGAGCTTCTTCAGTGTAATAGAGCGTGTTGGACGAAAGGCCTTCGGGGCGTTCGGGCGCAACCTCCAACACAGAGACATCTTTTTTCAGCTGGTCAAAGTAGCCGGCCAATATCGGCTGCATCAGCACTTCTTTTAATTTCTTGTCCACGGCGTCCTTATAAGCGGGGGAGGGATGCAACTTTTCTGGCAGGTTACCCGTGAGTTGGAGGTAAGCCTCCTCATCGTAAACTACCTTCTCTACGGTAACGTGCGCGGTGATTTTTTTGTCCTTGTCTGGCTTGCCGAAGTTATAGAGCCGGTAACTGGGCAAAACCCAGAAGACTTTATATTTGTCAATGTCTAAACCCGACCGCCCTTCGATCTTTTTTCTTGTTTCCCCATCGGATGATTCGTAGGAGTCGAAAACGCACTTGTATCCGGCAAAACCTGCCGGCAGGGATATTTCAGTATCTTTGTCCAACTTGAATTCTTTTTGGTTGCAGTTCGTGTAGCCGAGCATATAGCCGCGTTCTTCGAGTTTTTTGGTCTCCTTCTTTGTTTGCTTGTCTTTTCGCACAACCCATTCTTTAGTTGCGAGGTAAACGCTGTGTGGCTTGTTGCTTTCAAGGTTGACTATCTCGAGCTTGACGAGCTTTCCTTTATCGTCTTTGACGTTAAAACAAGCAGTTGAAGAAAGTTGAATTCTTGAAAAACACCCGTATTCTTTGCCATCAATCGTCACTTTGTTGCTGAAGCTGAACGGGTTTTGTAAAACAGTCGTCGGATCCATGTTAGGGGTCGCTGTTCCCAAGCTTTCATCAAACTTTATTGTGAGAGTATACTTCGCGGAAGCGGTGGAAGCGACGGAAGCACCTGCAGCCGCAGCAAAACCGATGACAAACACGGAGAAAAGGAACAGGGAAACAATCTTGCTCAAATAATCAACCCCTCTTTAAGTTCTCTCTACGTAAATTCGCGCTACGTAAGTCTAAACTCCCTAAGCTTTTTGGCTTTGGGCGCGTATTATTCTTGGTTCGAGGTCAATAAAAAGGGTTGCGGAAGGGAGGCTTTGGGACATAAGTCGGCTAGGCTCTGCAGATGATTAGGTAGACTCGTTTGCCGATATACTGTTTCGGGCAGTCTACCTTTGCACTGTTTCCGAAAGGTGTTACTGTTCTTTCGATGAAGCCGAGTATATTGCTCAC
>JACROM010000086.1 GCA_016214445.1 Microcaldota archaeon | reverse complement strand
GGCTATGGGAGAAACTTTTCTTTCTTTTGGAAAAAGAAAGAAAACTTTCATGAAACGCACGCAAAGCCAGCGAGGCTTTGCGGCGCCCCAAAAACGCTCGCGCGTTTTTGCGGGAGAAAGAAAACTTTTCTGAAAGAATGATGAAAGAAAGGTTCCCAAATAGTAGCCCAGAGACGGGCACTGAGACAAGGGCCCGAGCCCTACGGGGTGCAGCAGGCGCGCAACTTCCGCAATGCACGAACCTCTTTTTCTTTCCGAAAGAAAAAGACGTTCACGAGAAAAAGAAAGGCTTCTCTTTCTCTTGACGACTTCGTTCTACTGAAATAAGAAGAGGGTGTAAAAGTGTGACGGGGGCAGTCCGAGTGCTTTCCGAAAGGAAAGCTTTTCCCAAGCTTGATTCGTTTGGGGAATAAGGGGTGGGTAAATCTCGTGCCAGCCGCCGCGGTAATACGAGTAGCCCAAGTGGTGTCCACGAATATTGAGCTTAAAGCGTCCGTAGCCGGCTTTGCAAGTTTCCTGTGAAATCTCTCCGCTTAACGGAGAGGCGTGCAGGGGATACTACAAGGCTTGAGAGTGGGGGAGGTCAGAGGTACGCTAGGGGGAGCGATCGTTGAAAGGCAACGATCGCTTCCGCGCCAGAGCGTCTGACCAAAACACGTCTGACGGTGAGGGACGAAGGCTAGGGGAGCAAACGGGATTAGATACCCCGGTACCCCAGTCAGTCTTTTATTTTGCACCGGCCAGCTACTCTCTCCATGTTTATATACGAATTTCAAGAGTTCCTTCTTATGAAGGATAAAACCTTTTACTACCTCTTGGGTTTGTTCGCTGGAGACGGGTGGTTTCAATCGAGAGGGATCAGCATTGGGACAAAATACAAACAACGAGCTAACGAAATAGCCACATTGATGAAGGTTGTTTTAGGCAGAACTCCTAAGATTAAACGGAGAAAATATGCCGATGGCCACATAATGTATCTTATTTCTGTTTACTCGGTTGCTGTTGAAAGACTTTTTAGACGACTATTGGGTAATCCTATAGTTAATAAGAGCAAAACGTTTTTGGTTCCGCATTTTACGGAAAAAGAAAGCGCTCGCTCTTTTGTAAAAGGTCTTTTTGATGCTGAAGCATACGAATATGTTTGGCGTTCGCGCCCTCGTATTGGTTTTGCTGTATTCAACAAAAAAGCAGCAGAGTTTGTTCGTGAACTTTTAGCTTCTGATTCTATCAGATGCTCTTTAAGTTGTTGTTCCGATGGTGCATTTCGAATTGATATAACCGGAAAAAACCATGTCGACAGGTTTCATTTATTATATGACTGGCTGGGGCGGGAAAGTCCTAGCAGTAAATGATGCAGACTAGGCGTTGCACTTGCCTCGTGCGGGTGCAGTGCCGTAGGGAAACCGTTTAGTCTGCCGCTTGGGGAGTACGGTCGCAAGACTAAAACTTAAAGGAAAGAACGGACTTTGCAGAATTTTTTCATATGTGACGTCTATTCCCTGAATTGGCGGGGGAACACCACAAGCCGTGGATGCTGCGGTTCAATTGGATTCAACGCCGGGAAACTCACCAGGAGAGACGGCAGAATGAGGCTCAAGCTAACGACTTTAGCCGACAAGCCGAGAAGTGTTGCATGGCCAGCGTCAGCTCGTGCCGTGAGGTGTCAGGTTAAGTCCTGCAACGAGCGAGATCCCTGTCCACAGTTGCGAGCCTTTCAGTGATGGAGGGCGCACTCTGTGGAGACTGCCCGTGTTAAATGGGAGGAAGGAGGGGGCGACGCTAGATTTTGGCCTGGTCCATATTCTTTATATATAGCTTGGTCTATATTCCGAGTATGGCCTTTAAAATCTCTTATGGTCAGTTGAACGAATTAATCGATGAATTCAAGGCAGATACAAGTTCCTTCAAAGAAATTTCTCCAGTTATTCTCTGTAACCGTCCTGCTTTTGTGCTTTTGTTAAGGCTCAATATGGGTCTTTCACAGCCAAAATTCGAGGAAGTTACGGGTTTAACGAACTCGGTAAAGTACGAGAAGGAGAAAATCAAAACAATGAAGGAAAAAACTGCCGCGAACATTCTTGCAAAGGTTAGTCTGGATTTTGAGCCTGAACGCGTCAGAAGGTTCTTCAATAAATTCAATGAAGAATCCGATGGCTGGTTCAAAGCGAACAAAACAGATGAAAAAGCAGTGAGAGCAAGACAAAAAGGTGCGCATGCTTCAATGAAATTGAGGCTCACCACCCAAGAGGACGACTTACTGAAAAAACTTAGTAAGAACGGCTTCAAACCTGAAGCAAACAAATCTCTTGGCAATAAAATTATTGCTGATATTGTCTTGCCAAACTGTGTAATTGAATGCAAGCGATTAGTTACGACAAACAGGCGGCAACAAACCAAGAAAACGCGCGAATTGGCATATGAAGGATACAAGATTAAATTTCTTTATCCAACGCTAAAACTTTACGCGTTAATTGAAGTGAAGTTGCCGTTAGTGTCAACTGATTTTGAGGAGCTACAAGGTCCTTTTGATAAAGTTTTCACGAATAGCGAAGACTTACTCATATTCTTAGGACCAGGTCAAAAGGCGTAGTCTGTATACGCTGGTAGAGATGCAAATGCGCTAAAATCCACTTCGAACACCCGCACGATTCCGTTATCACCAACAAATAAGACTCGCCGTCTTCATTGTTCTTTTTCCCCTTTTGGGGTCGGCTTACGCCTAAAAGAACATGAGACGGCTCGTCAAAACGAGTTTGGTGATATTGGATGAATCGTGCGGTCTTTGATGTCGAAAGTTATCTAGCTGGTTTAATAGCTGGAGACGGACACATCGAAGGCAAAACAAACCGCGTGGTTATTTCAACCAACAATTCTCTGTTTAAACTTGTTGTTTGCGATTTTCTGAACTCTTTGGGTTTGAAGACTTCAATAGTCTTCGATTCAAAAGGGGGTAATGTTTGGAAGATTTCGGTTTATTCCGAAGCTTTTCAGAAAGAAAAAATTAGCCTCTAAGTTCAACCTAAACGCAGGCAACAAAACGCAAACAATGATGCCGCCAAAACTTTCATTGGATGAAAGTTTTGCGTTCGTATCAGGTTTGTACGATGCAGAGGGTTGGTTTGAACTAATAGCGAATAACGAAAATATCTGTACTTTTTAAGGCTCCTTTTACGAGGCAGCCAAAGTACGATTATTTTTGCAATCAGCTATAATTCGCGGAAAATATTTTCGAATCCGCTTTAAGGTCAAGAACAAGCCCGTTGCCTCATACGTCTACGATTTCATTCGTGGAAGAGGCATCAAGGCTTACCTTAACGCGAAAGATTGCTGTTGGGCCGTTGATATCAACACCCAGAGCGAAATTCGAAAATTTTTGGATTTGTTCGATCTTTTTCATCCGAAGTGGAAAACGCTGTATAATCACTACCAGCGGCAAAAGGCCTGAATCTCCTGGGCCACACGTGGCATACAATGGTCCGGACAATGGGTTCCGACTCCGAAAGGAGAAGGCAATCTCAGAAACCGGATCCCAGTTCAGATTGGGGGCTGAAACTCGTCCCCATGAAGTTGGAATGGCTAGTAATCGCGCGTCATCATCGCGCGGTGAATAAGTCCCTGTTCCTTGCACACACCGCCCGTCAAGCCATCCAAGTGAGGTTTTAGTGAGGCTCTCGTGTTGAGCGAGAGTCGAGCTAGAGCTTTGTGAGGAGGGTTAAGTCGTAAACTATGTTGCGACCTGCACTTGCGAAAGTGCAGAAAAACTTAGCTATATGCTGGAAACACCCGAGCATCCTTATTCGGCAACGAATAAGGTGGGGTCAATCAGCAGGGAAGTTGCTCTACTTTAGTTAGAGTTAACCCCTCAGAGACTACACGCTGAGCTCTTGAAGACTTTCTTCAAGATGGTGATATAGTCCACGCCGCATGGCGACATGTGGACCCGCACAAATTCTTCGAATTTGTGGGGCCAGCAAGTCCTGCAGACTTGCATGGAAACGTGAACAAGGTAACCGTAGGGGAACCTGCGGTTAGATCACCTCCAATCGGTTGTAAGAACCAACGTTTGGAAGTTAGGGGGCTTTTTGGTCTTAAGTCCTTGAAGCCCATCCAACCTTGCAATATTCGGAGCCTGCATTACACTCAAACTCGGCGCAAACCCGGAAGTATTGCGCGCGTGAGCCAAAGAAGCGTTCGGCGCAAAACGCGCCGAAAACTTGAAGAGGTGGTTGCGGTTGTTCTTCGGAACAATCGCTTCGCTCAACAGTTGGTTGCGATTGGTCAAATGGTTGGAAGCGATGATTTCAAGGAAATCATCGCAAAGCTCAGACCAATCGCTTCGCTCAGAGCAGGTTGCCGACGATTCTTTGCGAATCGTCGGTTTTGCTCAAAGGGGCTCGTGGCGCAGACTGGTAGCGCGCGTGATTTGCAAGCACTTCTTTCTTTTGCAAAAAGAAAGACCTGCGCTAGAAAGAAAAGCCAAGAGATCACGAGGCCGCGGGTTCAAATCCCGCCGAGTCCATTGGTCGCCTTTTCTTTCTTGGGAAGAAAGACACGAACAAAGCCTCGCTGGCTTTGTAGTGTGCTTGCAAATGCGTCAAGCATTTGCGACATCACAAACTCGGAGAGTTTGCATGACGTTCGCAAAGCTTGGCTTTGCGACGAAATGCGGCCTGCCGAAAAAGAAAAACTGACAAGCTGGCCGGTCCAAAAAAGGGATTTTGCGCGCGAATCAAACGTGCGTCAAAAACTAAAGAGAAAAACAAAGCAAAAAACAATGATGCGTTCCAAGCGCCTCAAAACGCTTGAATGCAACTGAGTTGGTTGCGATTGTTTCGCAAGAAACAATCGCTTCGCTCAAAAGAGTTAGTCGTCGTTGACCGCAAAGGTCAACGACTTCGCTCGAGAGGTTTCCGAAAAACCTTTTCGCAGGTTCGGAAATCTTAAGCTGAAGAAACTTTTGGAATGAGGCCGCGGTTGTTTCGAGCAGTTGGAAGCGATGGGAACGGTTGGAAGCGATTGGTCTTCTGGAAGACCAATCGCAAAGCTCCGCAATCATCGCAAAACTCCGAACAACCGCTTCGCTGAAATAGCCGAAAGGTACCGTGAAGCGAAGCAAGGTAAGCGAAACATAACTGGCATGTTTTGACTATCGATTAGTCAAACAAAGTTCACAAGGAGTAGTTGTTACAACGCCAGCCAGTGGATGGTTGGGCTTGGGCAGCGACGAAGGGCGTAGCACGTTGCGAAAAGCCGTGGCGAGGAGCAAGCATCCTGCGAACCACGGATACCCGAATTGCTCCGAAAGGAGCGCGAACCCGCTGAATTGAAATAACTTAGTAGGCGGAGGAAAAGAAATCAAAGAGATTCCGTTAGTAAGGCGACTGAACACGGGAACAGGGCAAACCGAATCTCCCGCGCAAGCGGGCAGCAGATGTGGTGTGCGGGCCTTCTTTTAACGCATGCGCCAGAGCTGAAGTGAGCTGGAACGCTCCGCCGTAGACGGTGAAAGCCCGGTAGGCGAACAGGCAGCAGGCGTGTGAAGAGTCCCCGAGTAGCGTGTCTTTACATGGGCGCGTGAATTTGGGAGAATTAACTTCCAACCCTAAATATACCCCAAGACCGATAGCGTAATCAGTACCGTGAGGGAAAATTGAAAAGAAGCCCGGGAGGGCAGTGAAAAGTGCCTGAAATTGGTTGGTGACAGCGAAGATGCGGCATGAAAGGGCGCAAATCGCGTTCGTTCACAAGAGAACGAGCGCTTTCGCCAAAGCCTAGTGTCGCGTCGTACTTCTCGAAGCAAGAGCCAGGGAGTTTATGGGAGTGGCGAGCATTATGCACAGCGAAAGCAAATAGCCCGCAAGTCCTGCATAGCTTGCGATTGTTCGCACAGAACAATCGCTTTTGCAAGAGGACCCAGGGGCGCCGTCTGAGCAAGTTCATTTTGGTTTTTACGAAAACCAAAAGATTCCTCAAGAGGCGGTGAGTCACTCTTATAAGACCCGAAGCCAATGCGATCTAAGCGCGAGCAAGGTGAAGCCGTTCATCCGAACGGTGGAGGCCTGCAACTAGTGTTGGTCTAACCACTTAGGTGACTTGCGTTTAGGGATGATAGGTCATTCGAGCTTGGCGATAGCGGGTTCCCATCGAAGTGAACCGCAGTTCAGCCTTGCCTGAGACAGATGTTGGGTAGAGCCACCGATTTGGCGGAGCGGGGGAGAAATCCCTCACCACCTTGTCAAACTCCGAATACAACATCGTCGTAGAAGGCAGGAGTTGGGGGCATGAGTTAAGCGCGTGTCCCGAGGGGGGAACGACCCGTACTCACGTTAAGGTCCCAAAGTATTAGCTACGTGTAAACTCAAGGCGTTATGAATCTAAGACAGTGGGGAGGTAGGAACAGAAGCTGCCATCCTTTAAACAACGCGTAACAGCGGACCCATCAAGGTTCGTGGCACCGTAAACTGTCGGGACTAAAGCTAATTACCGATACGTGGGAGACGTTCCCGAAGGGGAACGGATTTAGTAGATGGGCGTACGGCCGGGGTAGAAGCAGGGGCGTGAGTTCCTGTGGACCGGGTCGTAATGAAAATCCTGGCACTAGTAGCAGCTAAAAACGATTCCATACGACCGTACCGAGAAGCCCGCAGCGGCAATTTTAAACAAAACCTTCGTATAGTAGAGTATGTACGGTTTGTTTCTGGGGATCCATTGTGCCGATGGCAGTATTCCAAGGTACGCGCGGAAAAACGTGTACTGGTGGGAATTCTGTGATGAAGATGAAGAATTCGCTAAAATGGTGGCCGCTTTGGTTGCGCGTTTGTTTGACGTGCGTCCGCGGATAAAAAAACGCGGGAATCGCTACGTCGTCTACGTGCAATCAAAACAAATGTGGCTGCGTTTGACGCAGGTTTTTAATCTCCCGATTGGCAGGAAAGCAGAAACAATCAGGATGCCAAACTGTGTTCCTGCATCAGAATACAAAGACTTTGTAGACGGCGTGATAAGCTGTGACGGAGTTGTTTTTACTGATGCAGGTAAGCTTCCGAGAATCCGCTTGCGCGTCCGAAGTAAACCGCTTCGCGATGACGTGAGCAAGGTGCTTGAGCGTTTTAATATTCACCACACGCTTGGTGAAGCGGTAGAACGCACGAAAGTCCCGACTTCGGATAAAATATACGAGTCTAAATTCTATCGTCTTGATATTTACGGAAGCAATGCAGTGGAATACTTTAAGAAAATCGGGTTTTGGCATCCGAAAAAAACACGAAAGTTTTGGAAAATTTTGTCATGTCGCTGCGGGTTCGGTAAAACCAGTACAGGTGCCCCTAGCAGAGAAAGCTAAGGCGCGTCAGGAGAACTAAAGCAAGGGAATTCGGCAAGTTAGCCCTGTGCCTTCGGCATAAGGGGTGCCTACTTTTTTTCCTGAGAGTTTCTCGAAGGAGGATTAGTAGGTCGCAGTAACAAGGGGACATCGACTGTTTATCAAAAACATAGGTCTCTGCTAAGTGGAAACGCTGTGTACAGAGGCCGACGCCTGCTCACTGCTAGTATCTGAACCTCCTTTTCAAGGGAGTGAAGGACTGGTAAAGAGCGGGAGTAAACCGGATTTCTCTGAAAGGAGGAGTCTGGTCTCCATACTCTGACTCTCTTAAGGTAGCGTAATTGCTCAGAGTCCCTTAATTTATTTGGGGCCAAGTCCCGTTTTTGGACGGGTGGCAATGCATTACCTCGCCGCTTAATTGGCGGCTCGCATGAATGGCGTAACGAGTGTCCCACTGTCCCTGCTTTAGACCTGGTGAACCTACTACTCGGTGAACATGCCGGGGATTCCTAGGGGGAAACGAAGACCCCGTGGAGCTTAACCGCAGCTTGTTGTTGTGACGCGGTTGGGAGATCAAAGCGTAAGCAGGAGCCGTTATGCCGTGCCTTCTGGGGCACGGATAGGCGAAATTGTGACACTGCTATTTTTTGACTGCGTTGCTTACCCGCCCGCAAGGGTGGGGACAGCGGCAGGTGGGCGGTTTGACTGGGGCGGTACGCCTTCGACAAGGTAACAAAGGCGCCCAAAGTTCGACTCAATCCGGTCAGAAATCGGGTGTAGAGGGTTAAAGACAAATGTCGGACTGATGGTGACCATAACAAAATTGGTCGCCGGCACGAAAGTGGGGCTTAACGAACAACAGTGTGTCCTTTAATGGGACCCTGTTCTGTCAGACAAGCTACCCCGGGGGTAACAGGCTTGTCGCGTGCGAGAGTTCATTGGCCACCTTTTCTTTCTTACGAAGAAAGAAAATGCGGCCGTCCGAAAAGAAAGAAATTTTCTTTGATATGGACGTGAATCGAACAAATCGACCACGCGGTTTGGTACATCGCTATCGGCTCGGCTTATCCTGGCGGTGCAGGAGCCGCCAAGGGTTGGGTTGTTCATCCATTAAAAAGCCACGTTAGTTGGGTTCAGAACGTTGCGAGACAGTTCGGTGGCATCTCCTAGGAGTGTTTTGCGGTCTGAGGGTAAGGTTCCCTAAGTACACGCGTTACTGGACAGGGTGTTTTTCCTGAAACGCCCGGTTTTCATACGCAAAAAAGGATGGCATTCCGACGAGGCGGAACCGATGGTCGTTCACGACCATCGGAAAGCTGGATGGATGAAAGGATGTCAACATTTTGCGGTTAAAATGTCCGGTTGCGCGGCTTAAGAGAGATGGAACTTTACACTCCGTTTTTTCGAGCGTAATTTGCTACTCGAAGAACGGGGAATCGGCGCCTCTGGTGAACCTGTTCTCTACAGGGATGCAGGATAGCTACGCGCTTTTGGATAAGTCCTGAAAGCATCTAAGGACGAAGCCATTCCCAAAACGAGACCGCTTAGACCGCCCGTAGCAGACGGGTTTGATAGGACGGACGTGTAAGCTCAAAGCGCAAGCGATGAGTTCAGCGAACCGTTACTAAAGGTCGTTTTTGATTCCTTGTGAATCAACCTTCATGACTTTACGTCTTGAAGTTTTTGCCAGTATGCTGTTTACCTTGCTTTGCACGAATCAACCTTTCGGCGAAAACCTTTTTCTTTTTGTTTGGTCTATTGTTTAGCGTGAGCTTTGCGGAAAGAGTTTACTTGGCGTGCGCCCGCATTCCAAAGGGCCGCGTTTCAACCTATGGGGAGATAGCGCGGGCTCTAGGGTGCAGGGCTTATCGCGCAGTTGGCAACGCCTTGAACAAGAACCCTTTCTCGCCGGAAGTTCCGTGCCACCGGGTTGTCAAGGCTGATGGTTCGCTTGGAGGGTTCGCGCGCGGGGCGAGGAAAAAGAAAGAGAGTCTGGAGCGCGAGGGGATAAAAATCAAAAACGGAACAATCGAGGATTTTGAAAAGGTTTTTTTTCGCCTGTGATGCGGTCGTCTTACCTGTTCTCATGGCGCGCGCGTTCGATTAACTCGAAGAGGTGCGCGTGATTTCGGTTCATTTCGTCTTCTTTCTGTTGCAGCAGTTCGGCGTTGGACGCGAATAATACGGCGAAACTCTCGTGGTGCCTCCTCTTCCATACTTCGATTAATGGAAGTTCATATAGGTCGCTCAACCGTTCTTTCTCATGCGCGGCAACTGCTTTCGAAATTTTCCGTCTGAGTAATTCCAACGCTGTTTTTCCCCTGTCCCCCGCCACGACGTCTACCAATACACCGCCACCCAATCTGCGCAGCTCGATTGTTGCGCTGGCTCGAGGGTATTTCATTAGATGTTCGTTTATTGCACCGCCTATGTTTCGAATGTCTCCGCGCGAGTTTTTTCACATCTTTCTTCAGGCGTCATCTAAATATCTCCTGTAAACTACCACGGCCTTTAGGCCGTGGTAATCACGCTTCGCAAAACCCCCCTTAGCAACCCCACGATTCCTCCCTTGGCTAAAGCCAAGGGCGTCCTCGCCCAAGGGGGGTTTGGTCAGTGAAGCTGAATGGGGGATCCGAGATTCGAACTCAGGTCGCGGCCACCCCAAGGCCGTAGGATGCCAGGCTACCCCAATCCCCCAACCATTTCTTTCCGTAAAGAGGAATCAAAACCCTTTATTGGAAAGAAAAAGTTTGAAAACTATTTTGGAGCCGGCATGTTTTAAACCCCACTTTCGGGAGCCATTTCGAGCGCGTCCGCGCTTACAACGTCGTCTGGTAATCCGCGAGGGTTTTCTCGAGGAGTTTCTTCCCAACTGCGAGCGGGAGCGCGAAAAGCTTCTTTCCGTGCTGGTCTAGAAGCAAAAGAGGGCCTTTACACCCGGCTACGCGGCCTTGCAAGTAATGGGTTTGGCCCGCGTCGCCCATTTCCGGATAGAATTTTTGGAGGCTCCGGATTTTCGGGTCTGTTTTTATTGCGTCTGATGCGTTGATGTTTTCGAGGATGTTTTGTTCGAGGGTTTTTTTGATCGCGTCGCCGTTTGGTTCCGGGGCCTGGAGTTTTTGAGCAAGTGTTATTCTCCCTTCCAAACCTTTTCCAACTAGGCCGGCTTCTATTTTCCTCGCTTCCTGACCGTTCACGTTCTCGAAGATGATGCAGGCGTAGTCAGCTCCTTGTTCCACCCACCTTTTTTCAATCCTGTCAGCTTTGCTTATTCCAGCTTTCACTTTGTCGCCGAACGAAGCGAGGTAAACCGAGTACTTGCCTCCGAGGCAATCGTCCTTGATTCCGTCGCTGAACTGCAGGCAGGTGGAGCCGTCGCACTTCAAACAAGGAAGCCACTCGTCGTTTTGGCTGCAGGAAAAGCATTGTTTTTTCCCTTTGCTTTGCTTGGGGCAGGCGTGCGGTTCGGAAGATTTTGTATAACCGGTACAGTAGGTTTCGGTGCTCAAAGCCAACGAAACTTCCGTTCCTTTCAACAGCTGTATGTCCTTTTCTTCGGTTGCCAGGACGGGGGTAAGTGTCTCATCATAGTAGTAGCGGTTAACAAGCATATGCAGAAAACCTGTTTTTCGCGTTTAAAAACAGTTTTGGGGGTAGCTGGCCGGTGGGTCTAAGCGAAGCGGTTGTTCCCTTTGAACAACCGCAACCTCCCTTTGAGCGAAAGCGCTCGTTGCCTTCCAACGAGCGCAACCTCCGTTTGAGCGAAGCGATTGGTCTGAGCTTTGCGTTGATTTCCTTGAAATCATCGCTTCCAACTGCTTGAAACGACGACGGGCTGGTTGGTGTCTTTTCCAATCCGGACTAACTCTGCAACCAACTGCTCTCGCCAAACGCGACCAACTGTTGGGTGGATTTCGTTCACTACGCGCCGAAAGAGTGGATGATTGCTGGAAGCATGAGAGCGCCAAGGAGGTATTTTCTCGGCGTGTTGAGTTGGAGGCAGGCCATGCTCCAAGCGCTGCTCCACGCGAGCACGAACAATCCAGCTAATCCGGAAGTGAAAAGTATTCCGGCTGAAAGGAACGCGAGGAACAAAACAGGTGGAATCGGTTTTTGGAAGAAGCGGGCGATAACAGATCGCGCCTTGAGCGCGAGGCCGAGTGAGACCGCGAACGCAAAGACGCCGGCTGCAAGCAGCGGGACGAGTTGTCCGGTTGTCACGTTGTAGTCAAGGAGCACTGCCGCCGGAGCAGAGCGGGCCTTGTGTATTACGGTGGCTGCAAGGAAATCGTAAAAGAGCTTGGAAGAGGTTATTGCGGAGGAGAGCACGAGGAATGTTTCAGTTGAACGCGAGTAGAGAAGGAAGGCGAACGAAGCCAGAAACGCAGGGCTCAGGCCCGGCAGGAGAACTGATAACCCTCCGAGAACCGCTCCTGCGAGCGCGTGCTCGGTTTTCCAGGAAGCGCGTTTTTCGTTTTTGGAGAACGCCCATGTTCCGGCCAAGAGTATTCCGGGCGCGCCGAACAACCCGGACAACAAGGGAAAAAGCGGCTCGTTGAGCGGTAGGGAAAACACCGTTATTCCGAGCAGGCCGGAGCCGAGAAACACGAGCGCGGCATTGCCGGGTTTTCCGTCCGCAACCCAAGCATAGATTACCAGCAAAACAAGCAGGATGCCCGTGTAGGGTTTTACGTAGGCGAACAACAGTGGCCAGGCAAGCACGAACAGCGGGCTAAGTATTATAGCGAAAAGAACTCCGGCAGCAAGTCCTGCAGCGGCGAGAAAGAACGCCTTCTGCCCTTCGCCCTTCTGCGAAAGCTGTTGTGCGGGCAGGTAAGCGATGCCGTGTGACGCTGACGGCACGCCGAAGAACACCATCGGGAAAAGCTCGAAAACAAGGTGCGTTATGGCCAGCGTTAACGCGATGGCCGGCGTAGCGTTGATCAAGGCTATGATTAGGTTGGTGTGCAGGAAAGGCACTGTCCCAGTCAAGCCCAACAGCCAGCCTGTAACGAAATCCGCTATGCTCAAAATCAAAACTTCCGGTTACTCATCTCGACACGTCGATAGAGTCTTCGGAAGTGAAGAAAGCGTCCCCCCTCTTTGTCCCCTCAACCCACACCCGCCTGCCTTCGAAGCTTTTCGGCACCTTGCTAAGGACCCGGAGGCAACGCGCGTTAAGGCACAAGAGAAAACTCTTTTGTCCCACGCCCCTGATTTCGCCGTAAACGAGCATCGGCGCGTTTTCGTTGCCCCAGCCCAAATCGCTGACGAGCTTTGACTGCAGCGATGGCTGTAGAAGGGACGTGAGCTGTATTCCCAATGCGAGAACAATGAGTGCGGAAGCGTAGTTCATTCGGAGATCAGGACCGCTTTTTTCGTGAACAGGTCAAATCGCACGCGGACTTTCTGTCCTTTTCTGACGCTTTTTGACCTTACAGCATAAACGCCCGCCTTCACAAACGAAACAATGGACGGCCCCACTTCGACTATGGCGTAGCCGTTGTCGTAACCCAAGACTTTTGCATCGGTGCGCCGGTGGAAGAAGTACAGGTAGGCGAAAAGGGCGAGCATGACAACTAGGACGCCGCCTGCGATGAGGAACATGCTACTCCCGTATGTGGTGGCGAGAAAGAGTTGAATGGATATGAGAAGGTAAGCGACGCACATTACTCGCGCGGGCAGAGATTCCTTGCCGAAAGAAAGCGTGCGGTATATGGCCGCGCAGAAAAGTATGAACATGGCCGCAATTGCCGCGTCAGGGCCGAAAACCATGCCCGCAAACGGCGCGAAAAGGAGCGCCCACAACATCAACTGGAACAACAGCATCTCGTTTCACCCTTGGTTTGCATCAGGCAGTGCTTACGCAGTACTCGTAGTTGGAAGCTTTCGCGCAATTGTCCGGGCCGAGTTTCGGCGCTATGGGCTTGAGCCGGCTGATGATCTTGTTTTTTAGGGCGTCAGGTACCGGCACATTTGAGCCGTCGTCCCTCGAACGCACCACTGGTTTCAGCATCACCTTGTTTTCCTGCACGCTGTAGTCCAAAGTTGTGACGAAATAGTCCGGGTTTTCAGCTTCGTAGCCGGTTATGGCCAAACGAACAGACGCAATTGCAATGCTCAGTTCCGCTTCCTTGACAGTAGGTATAACCACCGCGACAATGAAGCCAACCAGGAACACGAGCACGTACAAGTACTCGATGCTCGCCTGGGCTTTCGTTTGTTTTGAGCTCGCGAGGTTGTCGGCGAGGCGACCAAAGTAGTTGACGCTTGCATGACCCCGCTTGTTTGGCCTGCCAGTGTTCAGCCGCAAGTGACCACCACAGTTGTGCCGTTGTTGTAGAAACCGAATCGGCGCCATCCTTCAGTTACTTCGCACTCGAGCTTTACGTCGGGCGTGGAAAGCAGCCTTCTGCCGGGCAGCCTGTTCTTTCCTCCGTCCATGTAGGAAGACGAA
Source organism: Microcaldota archaeon (assembly GCA_016214445.1). Lineage (GTDB taxonomy): Archaea > Micrarchaeota > Micrarchaeia > Norongarragalinales > Norongarragalinaceae > JACROM01. The sequence goes on along the minus strand of JACROM010000086.1, from coordinate 2,929 downwards.
ACCAGGCAGTAGAACGCGTTTTCGCCCGCGTTGAAGAACAGGCAGTGCACGTTCTTCGGCACAAACAGCTCGCGGTGCGTCCTGCTCTGGTTGCCGCCTATTGCCGCCTCGTCCACCCCGAGAGAGAACTCGTCGAGGAAATGCCTTCCGAGTATGGCGGAGTCCAACACCTTGGTCCTGCCCACCTCGTCAACTGCCACGTTGTAGAGCAGCACGGAGAAGGCTATCACCATGGACAGTACTATGAAAAAGTCAATGCTGTATTGTCCCCGCAATCTTATCAACCACGTAAACTGTCCAAACAGCCGCGAACGCCGCCAACATGAACGGCGTGCCCGGCCGGCGAACATATTTCTCATCGGAGCTTTTAAAGCTTTTAAACAGCCACGCTAACGCCAAGAGCGAAGCAGTCGACAGGAACAAAGCGATGCCGAACCAGTAGGGCATCCCCAGTACGCCTGCCCAAAGCACCAGGCACGCGAAGAACTTGCCGTCGCCAGCTCCCCAGCCGCCCATCATCCAGACCCAGTAACCGAAAACCAACGCCGCAACGCCGTGCACAACCGGCCCTGCATCTTTGAGGAATGGCATGGCCGCAGAAGCGAACAGGAACAACCATATGTTCGGTATCCTTTCAAGCTTGAAGTCCAACGCTACCGCTCCAATGGCGAAGAAAGCGAACACCGCCAAATCGTACATAGGCTTGTTGGTCGTTTTATGTGCACTAAAACCTTGGGGAGAAAAAAAATCTATCCAACTGTTCCTGTTTAGCCCGGCGTAGTTGTTCCTGTCGGCGTTGCAGAAGGCGTTTGCGTTGGCGGAGGAGCGGTCCCTGCTGGAATCGGGGTTGCTTCTTTTGTCTGGAAGCCCATCATTTCGTTCCGGGTTTTATCTACCTGCCCGAGGGTGTCGTGCGTGAAGTTGCCGACGTAGGACATGAGCGCGAAACCGATGATCACGACAGTGAGCCCGAAACCAACCAGGAGAATATACTCTATGGATGCTTGGCCTCTAATCGAATAGCCTCTCATGCGCCTTCCCTTTTCATTTCAGCAGGACCCCGAGAAGTTCGTTCCGGTTCTGTGCCAGCGTCTTAGGGGGCAACCTACGCTTCCGCTACGGTTTCCCCCTGAAACCCTTGGATTCAAACCCCCTTCCCTCCTCATCTTAAAAGCACCGCTAACAGTTCATTTCGGTTTTGTGCCAGCGTCTTGGGGAAACCTACGGTTTCCCCCTGAAACCCTTGGATTCAAACCCCCTTCCCTCCTCATCTTAAAAGCACCGCTAACAGTTCATTTCGGTTTTGTGCTACGAGTGCAAGCGCGTTGTCGGTGAAGTTCTTGACGTAAAACGCCAGCGTGAAACCGATTATTATGATGAACAACCCGAAGGAAACGAGCATTATGTATTCTACCGCGGCTTGTCCTTTCTTTTTCATAGTTCTACGACTGCTTCAGAAGTTAAAAGGCTTTTGTGGTAGAAAGAAAATGAAGAAATGAAAAAAGGAAAAAGACGCGGGGGCTTCACGCCGCGTTAAACGGGCATTGCCAATGTGAAATATGCCGACGCGACTATCATTACTACTATGCCCATAATCCACGGGACCGCCCAAGTGGTGATTGCCTTGAGGTTGTCGAACCCGTGCGCTTCGCGGTAGGCGAGCGTTGTCAGGTAAAGCGAGTAGATTCCCACGAGCAGGCCGAGGAACATGCCCGCGAATGGCACTATGTTTGCGGCCATGCTGAGCACGCTTACGGGCACAACGAACAGGGCCGGAAGGTAATAGTGCGTTGTGAAGTCGCCCTTTCCTCCAAGCAGCTTCGCGACCGCGTAGCTTATCCCGCCGTAGGCGAGTGATATCGCCACTTGCAGGACTATGAGGCCGGCGAACACTGCTGCCGCGCCTGCGGCTCCGAGGTTCGCGAGAAAAGGCAGGTTGTTCATCATCATGGAGCCTGCAGTTGAGACGAACAGAATGGTTATGCCTGCCAGCGCGCCTGTTGCCGCTCCGGCAATGGCGTACTGCTTCAAACCTTCAGTAAAGTCGGCTTTCTTCTTCTTTTTCGCGAAAACTTCCCGCGGTTTCTGCATCACTTCCAAGTATTCGTCAATCATCCGTGTCTACCCCTAATGCTCTAAAAGAAAACAAAAAGAAAAAAGGAAAAGAAAAAAGTTAACCCCTACTTTATTGGGGCTTCGCCGCAGTACTTTTCGCTGTAGCTTTTTCCATCTATTGTTTTAGTCTGCAATGCCGGTGCGGTGTCGCATCCTGTTCCAGTAGGTTTGGTTGTTACGCCGACGCTCGTGCATTTAACGTATTTTCCGCCTGGTGCAAAGTATTCTGCAGGAATAACTCCGCACGAGTTCCAGTTGAAACCGCTCTTGCACTTGAGTTCGAGCATGTGGTCGCTTGCACAGGTCGTCTGTTCGACTCCCTTGAATCCGCTTGACGCCGTGTTCTGCAAGACCACTATTGCCAGGACTACTATCAGCAGCACGCCTCCCAGCAAAAGGACGTACTCGAATGTTCCTTGACCACGTTTCATTAAGCAAAACCTCCTCACATTTAATATGGGCAAGAAGGTAACGGAAGGCTCTTTAAAAAGCTTTCTTGAGCCGTGAAATCCTGAGCCGGGGGGTTACCAATGGCGGGGTTTGTCGTCGGTAGGTTTTCTTCGCAAAACACCCGCTAAAAACTCAAAACCAGCCATAACCTCCTATGCCAACACACAAAAAAACGCAAAACAACGAAAAACAACCGTCGTCGACTGACAAACAACCCGCAAACTCGACAAACCACGAAGCGCCCGCTCACCCCTACTACGAGAATGGCACAATTCTTCCCGTCAGTTCAAGCCCGTTAAACGAGTCAAACCCGTCGTGACGCCGTGCTGCAGCCGCGTCAACACCACTAACAATACCGCAAAGC
>JACROM010000085.1 GCA_016214445.1 Microcaldota archaeon | reverse complement strand
GACAGGTCTATGATGCTCATGTACTCGTCTTTTGTGAACCCAGCTTTTCCTGATTTCTGGCCGGCGCATATGAGGTCGCCGTCGCAGGTGGAAAGAGTCAGTCTTCCTTCGCTTGCTTTCTCCTCCTGGTCTGTCGCGTCCACTATGTGTTTTCCGCAGATTTTCTCGACAGTTGTGCTCACGACTGTTTTCTCGACAGGCAGCTTGCCCGAGCTTTCTTCGCGTATGAATTTCCCGTCCTCGTACTTCGGCACGCGAGTGTTCAGGAGCGCGCTCATCGCTGCCAGTGCAGCAGCGTCTATGAGGTTGCCGGCGTGGTCCAGTATGTAGAGGTCCACGAACACGCCTAAAACCTTTCCCTCCTCGAGGAAGAGCTTCTTCACTGGAACTGCTTCGGCTGAGCGGACACCTCGGTCAACCACTCTGGCGAGCTCGATGCTGTCCTCCCTGGGCGGTCCGGGTTCGAAGTCGGGGTGCGCTATTGGGGAGAATTCCGAGTTGAATATAACTACTCCTTCGTCAGGCCTGTCCTTGAATGGTTCGGCCACGTCGAGCTTTACTCCTGCTAGGACCTTGGTGTCGCCCAGGTAGGTGAGGGCGCTTCCTTCGGCATTCGGGATGGCGTTCTTTTCCACCTTTATCGTCCTGTATTCGGTCTCGTTTCTGCCGTCAGCTCTTTTTCCTTTTTGTATGAGGTCCTTCACGTACGCGACCTTCACTTCATCCAGAATCATTTGCTTCACCTTCTCCTATTTCCTCTGAAACTTTCCTGTAGCGTTCAATCAGCGCGGCCTCCTGTTTTTCGCTCACTATTTTCGAGTGCTCGAGTATGAGGTCGAACGCCTTGCTTATTTCCTCCCTGGTGAGCATGCCGTCCAGCTGGCTCAGGAGTATTTCGCCTGTGCGCGGCAGTATGACCGTTGGCATGTCGCTCTGTCCGAGGTTGTCCTCGTACTTGTCGAGGTCTATTAGTATTTCTCCGTTCACCTTGCCTGCGCTCAGGCCTACTGGGATGTCCCTCATGGGTATTCCGGCATCCGCCAAGGCAACTGCAGCTGCCGTTATGGCGGCTACCCTTGTTCCGCCGTCGCTCTGGAGCACTTCCATCTGGATTTCTATCATGGTGCCCGGGAACTGGTCTGTAAGGATGGCGTTCTGGAAGACGTTCTTTACGACCTTGCTGATTTCCGTGCTGCGTCTGTTCGGGCCTGAACGGCCGTGTTCTTCTATTCCGCTGAACGGCGCCATTATGTACCTGGCCGCTATGATTGCGCGGTAGGGGTCGGTCATGTGCTTGGGGAACACTTCCCTCGGGCCGTATACCCCTGCGAGCACTTTGTTTTTGCCCCATTCAACTAGCGCGGAGCCGTTGGCTTTCTTGAGCACGCCCGCGTTTATCCTCAACGGCCGCAGGTCAGTAAGGCCGCGCCCGTCCCTTCTCTTTCCGTCTTTCAACAAGTCTTCTTTTTCAACCATATCTAGTATTCACCGTTTGTTCCTTTGAAACCTGTTCTTCCTGTTCGTTTTTTCCGGCTTGCGCGGGAGTTTTTACCTTGCTCTGTTCCCTGAGCATCTGCGATATCCTTTCCGTGAGCCCTGGCACGTGCGATTCCCTGCATATGCGGAGTATGGCTTCTACGGCCAAAGCAGTGTCTTCGCCTTTTAGGTAGACGTAGCCGTTCCTGCCGACGAAAAGCGTTGTGTTGGTGGCGTCCCTTATGAGCCCTAGCATGCTCGAGTTCTTGCCTATGACGCGCGGAACCTTTACGTGCTCTATCTCCATCATTTCGCCGCCCCACAGCCTCCGCGGGTCGACTATCGTCGCTTCCTTGGTTTCGTCCACTGCGAGTATCTTCGCGTAGATGACGTCGCCCATCTTGAGCTCTTCGCGCGAGTCCCTCGTGCTGAGCTGGCCGTCGTAGGGCGAGTTCAGCTCGATGACGTAGCCGTTGAAGCGCTCTTCCTTGATTATTCCCACTACAAGGTCTCCGGTCTTCGGTATGTAGACCCCTTTCAGCGGCACGACGTAGTCCTCTCCGCTCATGCATACGGTCGAAGCGTACGTTTTCCCGTCTTCTATGTAGCAGCCCGGGATTTTTTTCGGCTCGTTTGCAACTAGCTTTCCTGGCAGTATTATTTCTTTCATATGTTTAATCATAACCTCCTGGTTTGGCATTGTCCGGCAGTTGCCTTGTTCAGCCGGTCGTAGAATTCCGCCTCTATTCCTACTGGGAGCTCCATCAAGGCCATAAGTGAACCGTCGTTTCCCCATTCTTCCTTCGACATGCCGTATTCCTTGAGCATCCCGTATATCCGCGGCGCGTGGGTTGCGGGAACCTTCACTGCCACCCTTACTTTTTCCATGCTTATGGGTATGATTTCCCGTATCGATTCTATTGCTTCCTCCATCTGTTCTTCTGCTCTCTTGAAAGCGTCGAAGTGAAACTTTGCCTCATCAAGGGCTTTTTCTATCCTCGCTGGCGGGTGCGGGGTTTTTGTGCGCGGGTCCATGACGTTGGCTGCTATGAGCGCTATGACCTTCGCCCTTTTTTCCGTTACCGCCTTCCTTTTCTGTTCCGTTGTCAGCTGAAGTTCCCCGTCCTGGAATATCTTGACGGCGACCTTCTCTATTTCATCTGTCCCGAAAGCCTTCTTCAGCGCGCTCGAGGTCTGCCTCTCGCCCTTCTTCGCGTCCTTGAACACCTCGTCGAACGCCAAGACGTTCGCAAAGTCCTTCTTTGCGCCTGTCTTGTAGTCGTAAGCGGCTTTGGGGTCCACTAGGATTTCGAAGTGTTCGCCTTGCCGTTCGATGCGCGCGATTATGGTGTTCTCTATGCCTGACATTTCAGCTCACAGCCACTTGGCTTTTTCTTCCTTTGAAAGGACCCGCACCTTGCCGTCGTCCTTGCTGATTATGGCCAAGTCAAAGGTGTTGGCGGTAAGTTTGCCCTCCACCACTTTCCTTATTGCCTTGACCGCGAGCCTCACTCCTTCGTCAAGTACCATTCCGTCCTTGTACTCTTTTTCAAGCAGTTCTTCCACTGCCTTCTTGCCTGCCCCTATTGCGGCTGCCTTGTACTCGAAAAGCGCTCCTGACGGGTCGGTCTCGTACAACCTGAGTCCCCCGTCCGCTCCTGCTATGAGGAACGACACTCCGTACGGCCTGACTCCGGCGTACTGGGTGTAGAATTGTATGTGGTCTCCGATGTGCTTGGATAAAACTTCAACCGGAATCTGTTCGTTGAACGTGAGCCTGTGCTTCTGCGCTTCGAGCCTCGCGTAGTCCACTAGTTTCCTCGCGTCAGCCACCAGTCCTGATGAGGATGCCGCGATGTGCGCGTCTATGGTGAATATTTTCTCTGTAGAGCCGCCTATTACCAGAGGCGAAGTTGCCCGCTTGTGCGCCAGAAGCACGATGCCGTCTTCGCACACTACGCCTATGCTGGTGCTGCCTGTTTTGACTGCTTCGCGCGCGTACTCCACCTGGAACAGTCTGCCGTCTGGTGAAAAAACCGTGATTGCTCTGTCATATGCTGCCTGAGAAGGCGGATACATGTGAAAACCACCTCTAATTTTGATATATTACTCCAATTTATTAAAACACAAAAAACCGTGTGTTCTTTTTCCCGTTACGTTTATTTCATGCAATAAGTCTTTATTAACCCTTTTTTTCCGGTTTTTTGTTGCATACGAGTTGTTTCACAACCGCTATACACAATACCTCGCGAGCGCGCGAGTATGCATAGTATGGCCGGAGAGCATACAATGCAGACAAGAAAACCGCCGGAAAACTGCCCTCGGAAGCAGTCAGCCACATTTGATTCCGGACTAGATTCCGGCTTTTTTGACTCCGGCAATTGCGTAAAAAGAGAGCAAAACCGCGAGCAATAACAGTACGTACACTATTGCAAGCTGGCTAAATGGCAGCAGGGTTGGATAAGCGGAAAGGACGATTGCTGCAAAAAATAACGTAAACGAGGATGTTGTGCTACAAAGTCCTGAATCTCGCGCGTTCTTTCAGCCATGTGAGCCTTGTGGCGGTCTTGTTTTTGGCGGGAGTTATTTGATTCGCTTCACTGGCCTATGAGAAATTTTCCTTCCCTTACCGCCTCGCCGACGATCCCTATCTGTTTCCGCTTTTTCTCGAACTCTTCAGGGGTATAGCAAAGGAAATCCGCGTTGAAGAAAGCGTCGCAACGCCTTATTACCGCTTTGATCCGGTCCAGGAAATCCATTTTTGAGAAATCCTTGGAAACAATGACGAAATCGTAGTCACTTTCGCTCAAATGGTCTCCCCTGGCCCGGGAACCGAACAGTATCGCTTTTTCCACTTGAAAGTTTTTCTTGAGTTTGAGCAGGAAAACTTCCACTACTTTATCCATTTATTCACCTTTTCCAGCACCCGTTTGGCTGCTTCGAGCTTTTCTTCTGCTTTCTTGGCGGTGTAAATTTTTGCCGGCACCGCACTTGCTGCATCTGGGTACCGCGAAATCGTGTAATCCGGGTTCAGTTCAATCAAATCTTCGTCTTTTCCGAAACCCACTTTAATGCCTAACTCGACCAGGCTATGCGTCCTTGGAAATTCGTGGAGCCGTTCTATTGTCAACGCCTTCAGGGCTTTTTCGGCAGCCTGTTGGCAGAAAAAAGCGCAAGCATAATACCTTTTTGTTTGAAAGTTCGCTTCTGCTGTTTCAAGGTCTTCTTTTGCCTGTTCAAGCCAGTTCCTTGCTTCTTCTCGCATACCCAATAGTTTGTTTCCAGGGTATTTATTTAGTTTCCTCTGAGGGTGGTCGTCCCTTTTGGTGTTGGTTGCGGTAAGCCTTCCGCGATTGTTTGACTCACAGCGTCACACCCTGAATGAAAGCAATTCCCTAAACGTCCACTTGCGGTCAGTAAAGTCTGCTGAAACAAACGGCGCGGTCTTCAGACCGTGTCAATAGGCTGCTCCATAGTCCTCAGCGGAAACAATGACAGGAGTTTTGCGATTGATTTCTTCGGCACCCTGCGCAAGTGCACGTTTCCGCGCCCGTCGACAGATATCCAGTTTGGCTTCAGTTCACTTATCCTGCTGATTGAGCTTGCTGTCGCCTGCGAGCGGTAATTTTCGAACAGGCCGCCTTGGTGGTAAAGTTTCATCAAGTCAACGTGTTTTTTCTTGAGGGACCTCTGAGCATCTAGAGTTAAAGCGGTCACGCTAAACGTATGAGGTGCCGCGACAAAAGCAAGGGGTACGCCGAACAAAAATGCGCTGCCACCTGCTATTCCGCTCGCAATTATGTGCGCCGTCAAGCCGAAGTTTCTCGTTTTGCGGTTTAGTGATTTCGTCCACCAGTTTTCTTGCATTTTCGGACAGCCACGGGTAGAGAATTATTTCACGTTTGGTTCCAGTCAGCTCGTCCACCATATACAGCCATTCTGGCGGTTCCCGTAAAGTTTCTTTGCGGGTTTTTTTTCCGGTATTTTCTTCATGCGCGCCTCCTTCACTTTTCTCTTTTTCATCTCTCAACTGCGCTTCGACTCCCGCGTTGAAATGCCTGATTTCCTTTCCTCTCAGCATGTTGGTTTCTGGCCACATCGCGTTCTTCATCTGTATTCTGCCAATTGCTGCGGCAATGGTGTTGCGCACAAACTGTCTTTTTTCGTCAACCAGTGCAGCTTCGAGGAAGTACGCGCCAGCTCGATGGCCTATCAGCCCTGTCAGGCGCGCTGCCTCGTCCCTGACGTACGGGTGCGGGTCTTCCAGCATCTTCACTGCAGTGAAAAAAAAGCGTTCTTCCGGAGTCTCGCCCATTTCCCTCAATGCGTTGTGCCGTTCGTCCTTGTCTTCGGAACCAAGCCTTGCGGAAAATTCACTCGTTTTCCTTCCGGTCAGCTCTGGCACTGATGCGGTTTCTTCCCTTAATTGCGCCAGCTGTTTGATGAATTCCTGTTTTTCGTGAAAGGGGTGGAAGAGTTTCAGAGCTGCGAATTCAGCTGTTCCAGCAAAAGCAGTACGGTCTTCCCTTTTAGTTTCGAGCATTTTGTCCCGGATTTTTCCCAGCCATGCGGCGGCATCGGAGTTTACGAGCCGGTTGTCGTCGTCCAGTGCCTTAACCAAGTGGGGGACTGCGCCGAAATTCAGTCCCGAAGAGATGTTATTCACTGCTTCCCTTCTTGTTCCGTATTTTTCGCTAGTGAGGCCTGCCACGTGCCCTTGAAGCTTTTCCGGAAGAGGGGTGTGTTTCGGAAGCCACCGTCCTTGTTCCATTCTTGGTTTTCTGAGAGCCACTTCATTCATCCCCTGTTCGCGTCAGTCAATTGCCGTTGTCCGAGCTGATTTTTATTGCGGCATTTTTTCCTTCGACTTGCTGGCGCCCAAAGCAGCGAGCGTCCCGCTCTAAGCCCCGGGGGACAACCTTGCTAGGTTTTCCCCCTGGCACTTAGTCCGCCTCGCCCCCTTTCCAGTCAAAGCAGCAATGGTGCCGCTCACCTTTTCAGTCCGGAGCGCCACGCTTTTGCCTTCATGGAACCGCTTCAGCGATAAGGCGGCAACAACCTCATCCAGCTGGTCGTTCCTGCAGCGGAGTATCAGGTAAGGAGGAACGAACTTGATGGCTTGGGGTTTCGCCTTGGAAAAACCGCTTTGGCCGAGGTACTCGAACAAGGCTGAGTTGACTGCTTTCCTCGCCTGCTCCTCTCCCCCTTCGACGCCTTCAACCTTGATTTTCAGGTACCTTCTTTTCTCCTTCATTTCAATCCCTTTTTTTCTTTCTTTTTGTTAGTCCGGCGTAGCTGGCTTTTTGGACGCGCCGAGCGCAGAGGCGCGGAATTTTCCTTCATTGCAACCACTTTTCCTGCTCTTCGAATGCCTTTGCCCTGCGAGCTGCTATTGCTTTTCCTTTCTTCATCGCCTGTGAGTGCGGCCATTCCTTTTCCTTCATTGCAACCCCTTCTTCAGCGCTTCGAACGCCTTGGCCCTGTGGGACGTTTTGGCTTTCTCTTCCTTCG
>JACROM010000084.1 GCA_016214445.1 Microcaldota archaeon | reverse complement strand
TGTATAGTCCCGAAAATATTTCCCACCTTAAGTAACCCCCTGCGTTCTTCTTCAATGAGGCTCAAGAAACGACTAATCATACGGCTAGTCACCGAACGAAACAAGGGCAAATCCTCGAAAAACCTTGCCAAAGAGCTCGGAATAAGCAAACGGCGAGTAAACCAGGTGTACGCAAAATACTTGAAGGACGGCGTGCTCCCAGTAATAGGAAACGGAGTCGGGAGACCAATGAAACCCGTTCAAGACTGGGAAACAGAAGTCGTGCGCGAAGCGCACACCCAACAACGCGTTGGCGCAAGACGCCTGGAGAAAGTCATCGAACAAGACTACCGCACGTTCATGGGCCACAACCGGATACACAAAATACTCTTGCAGGAGGGTTTGGCTAAACCCAACAAAAACAAGCAAAAGCGCAGGAAATATCGTTGTTACGAGCGCGAGCACTCCTTGAGCGCAGTCCACTTGGACTGGCACCCCACAAAAGACGGAAAACACGTTTTGGCGGTGATTGACGACGCGTCCCGCAAGATTCTTGCGGGCGGAGAATTCGACGCCGAATCCGTCGAAACCACGTTGGCCATGTCGTTGCAGGTGATAGAGTCAGTTCAGGACTTTGCCTGCATTCGCGAGTTCATTACCGACAACGGGTCGGTGTTCACGTGTAATTTGGAGGGCGAACGGGTTTGCGGACGCCTTCCGAGGTGTTTTTGCGGAGGTTGGCTCCCGAACACGTGTTTGGGTTGACGAAAGACTTATTTGGGTGGTGATTTGTAATGAAATCAATGGTTCACAACGAAGTGGGAAATAATATCAGGACTCAACAGGTCGGAATGTAGGGTTTTGGGTGTTTTTTGTGGTATTTTTCTTCTTTTCAGGCTCCGCCAAAAAGTTGGCGGTATACCGACAACTATTGCGTGTAGCTTCTTGGTACCGCCCACCGCATTCTCCCGAGGCGTTGCGCTATTCCTTTTTGAAGGAGCAATTTTAGCGACGGCAATTTTGCGTTTGTGTAGAGTATCATTTCCTGTTCTTTTGTAACCACAGCCTCGGCCAACTGTTTCCAGATGCGCGGCAAGGCTTGCGAAGATTTCTTGGAGCCGTAACCTGCGTTAACTAAATGCTCCTTGATTATTCTTGGGGTTTCTGACCTGTTTTCGGCATCCTTTAGAGCTTCGTTCGCAAGACGCCTTTTGGCTTCTTCATAACGCATACCCCTTTTTATCGCCGCCAGTGCATAAAAGCTTCATGTCTTCTACCGGCCTTCATCCTGACGTCGCGCGTTTGGCGGAAGTCAAGGGCCTCAGCGAGTTTACCGAAGTCCAGGCAAAAGCGTTTCCGCTCATTCTCGAAGGCAAGAATGTTCTCCTTATAGCGCCAACTGGCTTCGGCAAAACCGAGGCCGCCATGCTTCCTGTTCTCTCCAAGCTCGCGGAGCAAAAAGGAGAAGGGGTGCAGGTGCTTTACCTGACTCCGCTCAAGGCGTTGAACCGGGACATGCTTGAGCGTTTGAGGTTTTACTGCAAGATGCTTGGTTTGCGGTTGGGCGTCAGGCACGGCGACACCTCCTCCTACGAGAGAGTGAAGCAGAAGGCGAGGCCTCCTCATGTTTTGATTTCCACTCCCGAAAGCCTCAATGCTCTGCTCGTTGCGGGCATGCGGGATTCCCTGAAAAACGTACGGTTTGTGGTGGTGGACGAAGTTCATGAACTGGCTTACTCCAAACGCGGGGTGCAGCTGAGCTTGGCGCTCGAGCGGTTGCGCCTTCTTTCGCGTTTCCAGATTATTGGTTTGAGCGCTACTGTTTATTCGCCTGAAGACGTGGCCGCTTTCCTCGGCAAAGGAGTAGAAGTAGTTGACTGTTCGCACCTGAGGTCCATGAAGCTCGAAGTAACCCGCGGTTCTTCGGGCAAGGCCCTTTCCGGCCTGTCTGCAGAGACGTCCTCGCGTTTGAAGGCAATTGAGGCGCTGGTGAAGTCGCATTCCAAGACGCTGATTTTCGTGAACACGCGCTTCATGGCCGAGGCGTTGGGTGCCTTGCTCGGGGGAGTATTGGGCGAGGATTTCGCAGTTCACCATTCCTCGCTTTCCAAGGAGGCGAGGCTGGAAGTGGAGGAGGAATTCAAGAGAGGCTCGCTGAAGGCGCTTGTATGCACTTCCTCCCTTGAGCTGGGCATGGACATCGGCGAGGTTGACTTGGTCATCCAGATGGGTTCGCCGCGCCAGGTTTCAAGGCTAGTCCAGCGGGTCGGGAGGAGCGGTCACCGAAAGCACTTGACCCCCAAAGGGGTTATTCTTGCCTTGGATGAGATGGACGCGCTGGAGGCCGAAGTGTTGGTGAGGCGGGCCCACGAGGCGAAGCTGGATGTTCAGCGCAAAAGGCAGAAGGCGTTGGATGTTCTGGCGCAGCAGCTCTGCGGGCTCATAATGGAGTACGGTCCTGTTCGCCTTGAACATGCGTTGAAGGTTTTCCGCGAAGCCGAGCCGTTCAAGGATGTTTCGCTTGAAGACCTGCAGGCGGTTGCGCAGGAGCTCGCTTCCTCTGGCATAATCGCTTCTGACGGTAAAACCGTTGAGTCAACTAAGAGGCTGAGGTTTTATTACTACGAGAACCTGAGCACCATCCCGGACGAGAAGAGGTTTTTCGTCAAGAACGCCGAAACCAACAAGAACGTGGCAATGCTGGACGAGGCTTTCGTTTCCAACTATCTCGCCGAGGGCGCTTCCTTTATAGCGCGAGGGAAGGCGTGGAAGGTCTTGAGCGTGAGCGATGACGAAGTGGTGGTTGAGCCGTGCCGCGATTTTTCCGCTGCGATCCCGGACTGGATTGGTGAGGAGATTCCGGTTACCATGGACGTGGCCCGTGATGTCGCTTCCGTGCTAAAGGAGGAGGGAATGTCGCTGGAGTGCCGTGATACTGCCTGTGTTCTGCACAGTTTCCTCGGGCACAAGGCGAACGAGGCAATAGCGAAAGGTGTTTCGATATTGTTTTCCCTTCAAGGGAAGAGCGTCCGTTCGCGCGCCTCCGCGTACACCATCATCTTCGAGTTTTCACGGAAAGCCGAACCTGACAAGCTCGTTGAAAACCTGCTTCACCTGCGGTCAGTTGACGCGCGTTCGTTCCTTAAAACCAATTTATTTGAGTCGCCTTTGTTTTTGCGGCGGTTTGTCCACGTCGCGAAGCGTTTTGGCCTGTTGAGGAAAGACCGCGACTACAATGCAATAAGCGTCAAGCGCCTCGCTGCGTTGATGAAGAACTCCGTTATTTCGGAGGAGGTTTTCAGCGAACTGTTCTACGACAAGATAGACTTGTCGGCCTTCTCTTTCATACCTTTCCGCGTTCCTGTTGCTTCAGTTGAGAAGTGGTCTTCGCTTGCGAAGAACGCCCTTGATGCTGGTGGCTTTTCGGAGCTGTACGTTGCTGCAGAGCCGACTGAAAAGGTTCTGGAAGCGTTTGCCGAAGAGCTTAGGGCGAAGAAGGTGAAGCTGCGGTGCACTTACTGCAAGCAGTTCTTTTCGAAGACCCTCGGTTCTTTTCCCGAACCAAAGTGCATCTTCTGTTCTTCCAACCAGATTGTTCCCGACGAGTTTTTCGGCAAGAAGGAGCAAAAGAAGGTTGCTTCGCTCGTATCGGCCTACGGCCAGAAAGCCCTTTACGCCTTGAGCGTTTACGGGGTCGGCCCGGAGACTGCTGCGAGGCTTCTCGGCCGCCTGCAGAAAACCGACGAATCGCTGTTCTACGACTTGCTTACCGGCCAGAAGGAGTTCATCCGCACAAAGAGGTTCTGGAGGGCTTAGGTTTTGGTTACGTCGAACGAATACGCGATTACTTTGTTTTCTCTGATTATGGGCTTCGCTTGGCTTGTTTTTACGCTTAAGCCCTTTCCCACGTCTTCAATTAGAGCCTCTAGGCGGTCCTTAAACGCAGTTACTTCGTTGCTTTCATGGTGGATTTTTTCTTTGAGGTGTGCGGTAACGGTTATTTCTTCAAGTTCTTTTTTTAACCAGGGCCAGCGTTCCCCTATTTTTAATCCAAACCAGCGTTCTCCTATTTTTAATCCAAACCAGCGTTCTCCTATTTTCTCCGCCAATTCTACTTTTCCTATTTCTTCCGGGAGATATGCTTTTGCTTCGAGTGTGGCGTAATAGACGTTATTTTTTCTGACGTTCCGTAATTCAAGCCTTTTTTTCAGTGCTTTGAACGGCATGCTTTCACTCTTGTTCCCAGCTGTTTTTCTCTGTTTCGCTTTGGTTGGTGTTTTCGCCCGTTTCCTTGTTTTCAGTCCCGTTGCCTTGCTTCCCTTCAGTTGGTTCGCTTTCTTCTTTTCCTTCGGTTGTTTCATCCTTTTTCTTTCTTTCCGTTGTTTTGCCTTCTTCCTTCCCTTCGGTTCCGTTTGCTTCGGTTGTTTGCTCTTGTTTTTCTTCTCCTTCTGTTTCTTTTTCTTCTTCCTTCGTCCCGTCTGCGCCGCTTTCTTCCCTTTCCCCTCCAGCCCCTTTTTCCCCTTCTGTTTTTTCTTCCTCTTTGTCCTCTCCGGTTTCTTCCTCCCCTTCCGGCTCGTAGGTTTCCAAGAACTCGTACTCTTCCTCGCTCGGCGGCTCCTTTTCAGGTATTTCGAGTTCCCTTACCTTGATTATTTTTGGTTTTTCAGTCATTTCCTGTTCCCTAGTTTGTGTGGGGTTTGCCTTTAGTCGTGTACTGCGTGGTGTGCCACTTTAACTTGTTTAGTCTGAATTGTTCGATTAGCGGATCTTCCTGATCCCATCTTATTTCCGTGTACATCGTCTCTTTCATTCCCCTCAATTTTTCAGCTATTTCCTCCTTTTTCTTGATTGGCGCACGGAACCACAACCTTCAACAAGCGCGGCGACCCTGCTTTCCCACAGCTCAGCAGGCTCGTTTTTCCTGGGTTCGAGATAAACCGTCGCTCTCATGGTGCCGTGGCCTGTCTTATAGTGGGCGAAGTGCGTGATTATGGCGCCTTCTATTGTTTTTTTTTCTTTCAATTCTTGCAGTTTTTCCAATAAACGCAACATTCACATCACAACTTGACAATCCTCGGACCTTTGGGTTTGTGCTGTGCTAGGTTAGGGTGTTCTAGGAAGTATCTCGCGGCATCCTCGTTCAAAGGGCTCTGCGGGTTCGGGTTTTCCAGCAACTGCTTCAACCCCCCGATGAGGCTCACCAGGTTCTGGGTTTCGCTCCACGCGTTCACCAATTGGATGCAGACCGCGCCGTCCTCCCTGCGGATGTTGGGATGGAATATTGGGGTTAGCCAGTAGGCGTTCACTCCTCCCGGGTAAGGGTAGGTCCTGCGTATTTCAACGAGTACAGCGTGCTGAAGCCTTGGCTTGACTGTCTCGCCTTCTTTGGCGTACCCTTCGCCCTGCAGGCTGAGGGTGTATTCGGTGTATTCCGAGTTGGCTTCGAAGCGTATCCCGCTCCGCGTCATTTCGTTGTGCTCGCTTTCCAGCCGCCTTTTCCATATGTCTTCGGGCAACTGCATTTCTTATGCGCCTCTCAGCCGCCTGTCGGGTCGGGCATCAAAAGCAAAGAGTCGCCTTCCTTGATTCCGGCTTCCTCGATTGTCACGTCCGGGCCGATTATCTTGTTTTCCTTAGTCGCCAGGACAAACCGGTCCTTCAGCTTCAGGCTTTCAGCCAGAACCTCGATTACCGAGGAAACCGTGAAGTGCGGCTCCACTGCCATGGTTATCTCCTTGCCTGTTGTCGTGTGGGTTATCGTTATGTTGAATTCCGTCATAGTCTCATCCCCTTCCAGTTATGGCCTTGAGAATTATATAGCAAGACCGACCTATTTCGTAGATTCATTTGCTGGTCTTGCTATAAAAGCTTGTTTTTTGCCTATTGCGCAACTTTCTTTAACCTTAGGCGCCTCTACAAAAGCATGGAAAAACCGAAGATTGTTTCGTTGAAGGAACCCGATGTTGTCGAGTCGCCCGAAAAACAGGTTGACGTTCCAGACCTTCCTTCAGAGCAGCCGGAAGTACGGCCAAACGAGCAGAAGCTGCCGGAGCTTCCGCGAGCGGAAAAAAGCGAAGAGGCTGGTGGAGAAAAACAGGAACCAATTCAATTGCCTGAAGCAGCTGGCAGTCAGGAGCGTGAAAAACCAAAGTTTTCCATAGAAGAGAATATTCCTCGAGAAATTCAGCGCGCGAGCGAATCAGCCCAGTCGCCAGTGCAAAAAGTTTTGGAACCCGAGGAGCTGCCGTTGGGCATGAGGCCGCCGAAACTTGAGAGGCCGGAGATGAAGGAACTCCGGCTGCCGGAACCGCACGAGCAACTGCCGGTACAGGTCGAGCAGCCGAAACGGGTGGTGTTCAGGCCGCCTGTTGAACAGGAGGACGAGTTGGCGCATGAGCTGACGAGTCCGAAGATAGTGGCAGTTCAGGAGACGCCGACGCTCGTGAAGGAGTACCATGAGCAAGCAGCCAGGGACATCCTCCCCCCGAGAGTAGAGCCGTCGCCCATGATGCTGCATGACGAAAGAGAGAGGGCGATGGCGCTTGCGAGGGAACTGCACGAGAAGGAGCAGGCCCAAGGCTTTGTAGGGCAAATAAAGCGGTTCTTCAGGCTAGGGTGACTGTTCGTGTATCAAGGTTTTTCCGTAAACGGAAAATCGCCAAAGGCGATTTTGGGTTTTTTGAATGTTCGACGTTTACATTCTTGAGTCGGTCATCAAGAGGGTGGAAGAGCATTTTTCTTATTCCTCGCTGAAGGGCCTTGAAGCGCTGGGGTTGCTGGCTGGCAGGGTTTTTTCGTTCGAAGGCAGGCATTACGTGGTGGCGGAGGATTATTTGACGGCATCCAACGACGCGACCGCTGTAAGCGTGCGTTTTCAGGACGGCGCGTTGTCTGCGTTGGCCAAGGCCCTCAAAGACGGCCAGATTTTCGTCGCTTGGTGTCATTCGCATCCCGGTTACGGGTGCTTCCTTTCAGCAACGGACCTGAGAACTCAGAAGGATTTTTTCAACGAGCCTTTTCACGTGGCGTTGGTGGTGGACCCTGTTCGAGGTGAAAAAAAGTTTTTCAAGTTGAAAAAGGAAGATTACGCTGAAGCTTCGTACGCAGTAGTGAGGAAGAAACATGGTAAGTGAGAGCGAGCAAACTGGCTTGACGCAGTCGGATGCCGAGCGCAAGCCGAGGAAAAAAGCCAGGAAAGCGGGAAGAAAGAAAGCGTTGAAGCTGAGCAGGTTCGACAAGGATGTCGCGAAGCTTATACAGTCCGGCGTCTCTTCGCTCAGCTCGTTGTGCCTGAAGCTGGGGGTGGACAGGAACGCTGCTAAGCAGCGCCTTGACGTGTTGGTCGAAAAGGGTTACCTTGTCTTGGACGGCGGCAATTACGGCTTGGGAGTGGAGGGGTACAACAGGTTTGCGCCGAAGCTGAAGCAGGTTCGGGAGAAAACGCAGGAAAAACAGGATGATTCAGTTGACTTGTCCGAGGTGTTTTCAGCTAACGTAGGGGTAGCGCTCGAAAAACCCGTTCCGGCCAAGGTCGCTGACGTTAATTTGAGCGAGCTCATGAAGAAAGGCGCGCCTTCCTCTGCAGCCAAGCCTTTCCTTCCAGCTAGGCCGTTGGGCGACAACGGAGAAGTATGCGACCTGTGCAGGGCAGGGTTCAAGATTTCCGTCAAGGACCCGTCTTCAGGCAAGTTCGCCCATTGCGTTTGCGGAGCTGCCTACCACAAGGACTGTTATCACGCGTTGGTTGACGGCGGCGGCAAGTGCGCACGGTGCGGGAAAAAGCTGCCGGTCATACTGGACAAGCACGGGGAAGAGAGCTTCAAGGGCATCAAGGATGCTTTTGATTAGGCTATTCCTTTTTCTTGTAGCGGGCCTTCCTAACCGCTTCCAATTCATCAAGTATTTCCTTTTTCGTTACGCCTTTGCGCTTGGCCTCCTTTTGGAAGATTTTCATTATTTCCTCCATGTTGACCTCAGCCTTGCGCACTAGGACGCAGCTTCCGGCTGGCTGGATGATGACGTAATCGTTTTCTGTGATACCCTCGTCGTCTCTTATTTTCTGCGGTAGGGTGATTTGTCCCCTCGAAGTCACTTTGCTTAAGTAAACCATTCCAATCAATAAGAAAATAAGAGTTTCTTATTTATATTTCTTCCGGGTGGACCGGGCAGTCCTTCCTCTTCGCCACTTCGAACAGCTTGGTTTCCTGTTTGAGGCCGTCGTAGTGGAGGTATCTGCCTTCCAAGCAGGGCAGGCCGTGCGCAATCTTCACCAGCTCGTTCACCTGGATTGCCGCTATTATGGCGGTGGTGGTCGGGAGTGCTGGCGCTTTGGGGTCGATTATGTCGAGCGTTTCCCCAACGCAGCTGTAGCGTTCCCATAATTGCCTGTAGTCGCGCTTGCTCAACGAGCATTCAACGCAGCTTGACGGGGCGCGTACGGTCTGGACCTTGCCCAAAAACCCTATTGTCCCGCCGTCAATGTAGGGTGTGTTGCCGTAAGCGTGGGAATTGGTGTGGAGCCTTGCGCCGAGGTTGTCGAGGCAGCCCATCACGATGGTGTGCCCTTTCCAAATGTTTTCCTCCAACACCTCCACGCTTCGCGTGTCCGCTGTCACTTCCGCCTGCGGGTAAAGTTTTTTGGCTTCCCTCGCGAGCACATGCGACTTGAACGCGTTCCCTTCAGCATCCTTTTCAGTGAAGAAGACGCACCTGTTGAGGTTGGCTTTGATTATGGTGTCGAAATCCACTATCCTGACGTTCCTTACCCCCAGCTGGAGCAAAAGCTTCAGGACTTCGTTGCCCAACGCCCCGGCGCCTATCATCAGGACCTTTTGTTCCTCGATTGCCTTCTGGTTCCATTGTGGCAGGCGTTTTTGCCTGTCGAACCGGTCCTCATCGATGTTCATTGTCTTTCCCTCTTTTGCGCCAACACGAAGCGGATTAGGAGAAGTGGGTTTTTTCGCAACTCTTTTCCTATTTTTATCTTGTAAGTAGTTTTTTCTCTTCTTTCCTTTTCTTCAAGTTTCACTACTGCGTTTTCTTCTTTTCTTTCCTTTTCTTCAAGTTCCACTATTGGCTTTTCTCCCTTTCTTAAGATTATTTTAGGTTTTACGCCAGGTTCTATATGGTAGGCTGCGACTTCTTTCAGTGTGTCCTTATGCCGGTCCCACAATTCTTCCAGTGTCTTTTGGTGTTCTGCTTCTATGTGGGTTCCGAAGTCTCTTAAGTTTTCGAACCCCAAAAGTTTGAATTGTTTTAACAACACCATGTTTTTTGCGCTTTCCACCATTCCCGTTGCCCTTTCCAGCATTTCCTCAAGCCTCTTTAATTTCTTCTTCCATTCCATTTGCATGCCAAAGTTTTTCTACTCTGCGCAGGACCCGGCAGGCGTGAACATGGCCTCCAAACTGGAGGGGAAGGTTGACTTGGTCCGCCTTGAGCGTTCAGTTCTTGAAGCGGAAGAAGTAGATGGTTACGGGTTCGACGTCGCTGTTTTCCTGTCCAAGCACCGGAGCGCATCAGGGAAGGAGTGCTTTACAGTTCACCCTACTGGCAACTTCGGTTCTGCCGGGCACGGCGGAAAGCAAGGGGAATTGAGCATGGCTTCCGCGGAGTGGATGCACAGGTTTTATCTGGCTTTGTTGAAGACCGGCAATGTTTTCCGCGAGGCCACCCACCATGGCCCGCTTCTGGAAAAACCTTCGCTGTTCGTGGAAATCGGCTCCGACGAGGCTGCTTGGAAAAAGGGAGAAAACGCTGAAGCAATTGCTTCGGCTGTTCTGGACGCGGTTGAGCGGAAGGATTCGGGCAAGGTGGCGATTGGTTTCGGAGGCACGCACTACTGCACTTCCTTCGCGCCTCTTTTCGGAGAGTACGCTTTCTCGCACGTCGCTTCCAAACACTCGCTTGACTTCGTCACCAAGGAACTTGTCGGGCAAATGGTTTCGCGGACTCTGGAAAAAGTCGATTTGGCTTTCATCGACTGGAAGGGCTGCAGCAAGGAACAGAGGGACAAAATAATCCCGTGGATTGAGGGGATTGGGTTGGAGTGGGAGAAGGTTTAGCGTTTGAAGCAATCGGAGTGTCCGAGCGTCTGCCAACTGTTTTAATTCTGAACTGCGTTAGCTTTCCATGTGCAAAGGCCAAGGAACTTTCGAGTACGTTATTCTTCTGGCGGGAGTACTGCTCATAGCGGTTCTGGCAATGGTGGTGCTGTCCGGGTCGTTCCAGCAGAGTGCGTCTTCCCTTGAAACCGCGAAAACCGCTCAATGCAGGACAGAAGCGCTGCAGTCTTCCCTGTGTTTTGCTGAAGGCGAATTCGACCCGGAGGCGAGTTTTTCGAGTGCCATGGTGCCTGAGGACACGAGGTGCGATTGCGCGAACTTCATTGGCGACAGGTTTTCAGGAATCCAAGAAGAACCGGTTTCCGGCGATGCGGTAGGCGGCGAGTCAAAGCTGTCTTTTGTTGAAACTGAAAAGGAGGTGGTTTATTCCATTTCCTTTAAGCCCAAGGAGCGGGCGGATGTCGAAATAGTTTACGAGCTTCCGTTCGACTGTAAAGACTTCGAGTCCGGCAGGGTGGTGCTTAAGCCTCCGCCAACGAGCATAAAATGCGGCAGCCTGATAGTTGCTTGGGACTTCAAGGGCAAACGTTTTGACGCTGTAGTCAAGTTGAAGAAGGCACAGTCGAAGAAAAGGGTATCCAGGGCTGTTGCCCCTAAGGCGTTCAAGCTGCTTGAGATAAGAGAGAAGAAAGAGGCAACGTCTTCGAGGCCATCTGCAAAGCGTCAGTAATCGGAGAGCTTTTTCTGCGTTAGTATCCTGCTCTTTTTCAAGTATTCTGTCCACGGTTGCTTTAAGCGGCGCTGGAGTTCCAGGGCTGCGTCGTCAAACGAAGAGGTTTTGAAAGGCTGCGAGGTGAAAGCATCTCGAACAGATTCTCTCACCTGCCACACCCCAACTGGCAGGACGTATTCAGGGGAAACTTCGCGGAACACTATGGCGCGGGCTTGTTTGCCGAGTTTCTGCAAGGCCTCCACAACCCCGTACCTGCCCGCGTAGTAGCCGCCTCCTTCGGTTTCCGCGTATTTGGTGCGGCCCCAATACGCCTCATACTCGTGCTCTACGTTTGAAGAGTTTTCAAATGACTCGAACTGCTCGAATTCCCATGGCCCCGGCAGCAGAAGGATTTCAAAGTGGTTGTGCAGGTAGTTGTTCGAGTATATCCGATAGTCGTTTATGCTCGCGTTGTTTTTCACCTCTTTGAGTATTTCCCTCGCGAGCATGTCGTCAGTTGCGGTGATGCTCCATTTGGTGGGCACCATTTTCCTTTCCTTGCCGAGCACTCCGGCGCTCAACAGTTTTTGCACGTAGTTGTAGTCGAAATCCATTATTTCCGGCAGGGCTTCGCTCACTTTGAGTTTTTCCTCTATCAGCGACTCTATTTTTCCCGGCACTTTTGGGTTGCTCGCGAGCCTTACTTTCTTGACTTCGCCGCTCGGCCCCATGGGCTGCAGGTATTGCGAAAAGGACAGGTCGAATTTCGGCACCGAAGTAAATTCCGCTTCCACATCTATCCTTTTCTGCGAGGCAGCAAGCCAGAAGAGTTCGTCTTTCGGCAGCTTCACGTCGCTGACGTTGAAGCCTCTCGCGAGAAAAGCGCGGTTCCTGATGAGCGCGGAATAATTCAGTCCGTAGAGCTCTTGTGGCGCGTCCACTATCCCCTCTTCGAGGCCTAGCATCGGCCCCGCTCGTACTTTCGGGTAGCCGTACTCGCCGACGAACAGGTTGGGTGGAGATGGCCCGAATGTTATGCGCTTGAGCTTCGGCTTTACCTCCTCCTGAAGCGCATTGAACCACTCTTTGCCGCGTACCCACTCGTATACGCTCCTTCGTTCCATGCCTTTGCTTTGACCGAACTCATTTAAGCTTTTTTAGCCCCCAATAAATCTCTTACGAGTCTTTTATGAGCCTCTTACGAGTCACTTATGGTTTTTTACGAGTCTTTTACTGAGTCTTTACAATTCTTATAAGCCTTTTACGAGCCTAATACCGGAAGCGCAACCCTTTTATATGTCCTTTGAGAGTATCATATCATCAACTCGGTGGCTTTATCCCCTCGGTTGGTGTGGGAGAAAAAAAGCCTCGGACGGTTCTGGTTCCGTTCGAGGCAAGTGGCGGAGGATTCCGCCCATTTATTTTTTTTACAAGGTCGTGTTTCATGGAAGTTTTTGAAGCCAAGAAGGCCCTGTTGGAAAAGCTCGGTTGGAGCGAAAACCCTTTCGTGAAGGACTTGAGGGTTACCGACAAGACAGAGTTCCTTAAATACTATTATCCTTTCGAAGCCAACGAGATCCTCAAACGTTTGGCTTTCGACGCCAAAGCCTGTTTGTTCTTGGGGCCGAAGGGTGTGGGCAAGACATCGGCAACTCACTACGTCGCCTACTCCTTGCCTGAAGACTTTCGCCCCGTAATATTCAAGGAGCCGCCCGAGACAGTGGAGGGCTTGGCGAAGCTGAGCGGCCTGTACAAAAAGCCTTTGTGGGCTTCCATTACGGGCAAGCCTTTCTCGAGAGACGATTTCGTTTCGTCGTTGCGCAACTTCAACAGGAAGATAGTGTTCTTCATTGACGAGGCGCACTTGGAAAAGAACAGGGACATGTACATGGAGTTCAAATACTTATTAGACGATGTGCCGAACCTGAGGATGGTGGTGTCCGCCATTTCACGAGACAATTTCCCGGACGCGCTCATGCACCTCATAGGCGAGCCCAATGTTTTTTCGAGGAGGAACTTTACGCAGGCGGAAATGACTTCCATAATAGAGCACCGCATCAGCGCAGTTGGCGGCTCTGCACTCAAACCGTTCCCGAAGGCGTACCTTTCGACTATCCTGTCAGAGCAGAACTTGCTTTCGCCGAGGTACGTGTTCGACGAGCTGAACGCTTTCCTCGCTTCGGTCGCTATGGGCGAGACCGCCTGGAAAGGAGCAGCTGAGTATGCAGGCGACCCGCTAGTTGAAGCGGTATTGGAGCAGTCGCTCGAGACTTCGCACGCTTTCTGGTGGCAGCTTCTTTCGCCTTCGCAGCAAGGGGTCATGCAGTCGTTGGTGAACAGCCCGGACGGCCTGTCACTGCAGGAAATAATGAAGAAGACTGCCTTGTCGCAGAACACCGCCTTCAATGCTTTGTACCAGCTGAGGGGGGACGATTCAGCTGAGAAGAAGAGGAAGCCGTCCGTGCCTTTTCCTCTTGTGAAGGCGAAGCCGTTGATGGTCGGAGCGCGGAAGAAGAACGTTTACGTGGTTGTGGGCAAGGTTCGGAACTTGTTCACGAAACATTAAAAGTATTAAAGGAAGGTCGCGGTTGTTTCGCAAAGAAACAACCGCTTCACTCAAATGAGGTGGGGAAAGTATGAAGACGTTGGGGGAAATGGTTGCCGAGTTGGGCAACGCGAAAACAGCATACAAGTTTTCAGTGAGTTCGGACGGCCGGGTTGCGTTGTCAGTGGACGGCTTGATGGGCTCGTTGATGAACATGAACGTAGTTGGTTGAGTTATGGCAGAGTTTTCGTTGTTCGATTCAGATGCCATAATCAGGAGAGCTGGCGCGCAGCGGGTTGACGAAAAAGCCTCGTTCAAGCTGCGCGAGATTTTAGAGGATGCGGCAAAGGACATCTCCTTCAAGGCCAAGCTCATGGCGCAGCATGCCGGCCGCAAAAGCATAACGCGAGAGGACATCCTCTTGGCGTCGAAGATGTACTGATTTTCTTTTTTTATTTTTATCTCAACTGAAGTTGCACTTCCACCACTTCCTTGACCTTCAGGAGGAACGCTTTCAGGTTTTCGGGAGTGTTCGGGAACGAGGCGCCTGCTGCGATGGTGTGGCCGCCCCCGTACCCTCCAAGTGGTTCAGCTGCTTTTTTCATCGCCTCGCCGAGGTCAAGGCCGTTTTCTACGAGCTCTTTTGTTCCGCGGCCCGATGCCTTCAACGCGTTCTCGTTGTCCACGCTCAACCCTATGACAGGCTTGCTTCTTTCAACTAGCCCGCTCGTGAAATACGCCCCGCACACCACTCCTATGATGGTGTCGCTTATCTTTTCCCTCCCGTCGAGAAGATAAAAAGGTCCGGCGTCCATGGTGTGCCGGCGTGCGTAGCCTATTCCCGCCCGTAGGTTGCGGCGGTGCTCGAGCAAAAGGCTAAGCGCTTGTTCTGCCGCCTCTTTTTTTCCGAGGCACGCGTCTATCCCTGTTTTGGGAGCGTTGTTCCTGCCGCACGCGTTGAGCAATGTGGAAAATTCGTACGCTTCCCTCCGCTCCGACCGTTCCTGTTCCTTCACGAACAGATAGACGTCTCCTATCATTTCCCCTATTGCCTCGCTTTCCACGTCCTTCTGGTGCGCGTACTCTACCAGCGCGGAAACAAGGGTTTTCCGTTCGAACACGCTCAAGTCGTAATACGCTCTTTGTTTTCCATCCTTGTGCGTTTCTATGCAGTTGTTTTTCAGGAAAACAGCGCACGCCTTGTCGTTTCCGGTTAGTCCTGGCAGGTAGGGTTCGGTGCAGTAGGAAAGAAAAGAGACGAGCGGCCGCGTGACTTTTCCGAAAACGCGCAAGTCCCTCGTCTTCAAAACTTCCCCGTTCTCAATTCCGCGCTTTACCATTTCCACGTTCAAACCTTTTATTCCATCTCGTTCCTGCATGTCCCCAACCATCCCGACTATCCCTAAAACAGTGTTGATGTTTTTGTGCGCGAAGCAGAAGTAGGCTGTTGAAGCGGCGCACGCATCAGTTGTGCCATCCAACCCGTGCAGGTGGCAATTCGCCTGGAATATTTCCGTTTCCTTTGAGGGCGGGTGGTGGTCTATGATTATCTTGTTCTTGTTCGGCAGTTTTTCAACGAGTTCCAGCTGGCCCGAACCCAAGTCCGTGAAAACAAGGTCCTTGTCTTCTGGTATTTTAGCAGACGCGTCCATTTTTTTCAGCATGAGCGTTTCCGCTTCCTTTCCTTCGTTAAGGAAAGCCTGTTTCACTATTGCCGCGCTCGCAAGCCCGTCGCAGTCGAGATGGTGGACTATTACCGGGTTTTTGAGTGAAAGGCATGCGTCCCCGATTTCCTTGGCGTGTTTAAAGAAGTCTTCCATTCGCCTTTAGTGGTCGTCTGAAGATTTAAAACCACCGCAAAGGATATATAGTTAAACATATTTAATTTGTATAATTAGGGTGAATTGGTTGTGGATATCCGCTATACGCGGCACGCTATTTTGGACTCGATGCCGGACGAGAAGATTAGCAAGAGCGAAGTCGAGGCGGTCTTCAGAAAAGCGGAACTCAGGACAAGAATTGCCGACAACAAATTCAGGTTCGGGTACAGGGATTTGGAAGTGGTTTGCGTGAAAACGCAGGGATATTGGCTGGTGGTAACGTGCTATAGTGGACGACACAAATTTTTATACAATAGGTGTCGCCCACTATATAGTAAGTGACGCCTATTCCGTCTAAAATATTGCGTCACTTACTATATCGTATCCGTTGAGCGGAAGGTGGTTGAAATGAAATGCCCGTTGTGCGATGGAGGGAATCTTAAGAGGCGAAAGGTTGAAGTCGAAAAATACGGTACGCCCGTTGGCCTTTTTGCGGCCGAAGTTTGCTCCGGTTGCGGCGAACAGATATTTTCCTCGAAAGAAGCCGCAAAAATAGAAGCGGCAATAAAAAAACTTGGCTTATGGGGAGTTCCGGTACCCTCCAGGGTATACAAGGTGGGCGGGAACTTCGTCATCTCCCTAAAAAAGAAGGTTGCAGAATCTTTGGGCATCACTTCTCCGCGTGAAGTGATTTTAGTCCCCCAAGTAAACCGAAATCGGTTGGTTGTGGAAGTGCCTTAGTTCATTCAGTGGTTTTTGCTATGTCGCGCATTTCGAAGGAAGGTTTCAAGAGAATCGCCGAGCAGGCAGTGGGCGTGCTGTACGACTCGTTTCCGGTCCCGTTGAGCACAAGGCGGGTAGCAGAGCAGATCGTGCGTGACGACGAATTCACCCTGAAGGTGCTGGAGTTTTTGGAGGGTAGCGGGGTTGTCACGAGGATGAAAGAAGGGAAAACCGGCCCGCTCGAAAAGACCGTTTTGTGGAAAATCTCCAAGGGCGCGAGGGAGAAGATGGAGAAGTCGTTCGGTTAAAAGAACGGTTGTTTTGCAAGCGCAAACTCTCGGAATTCGTTTTATCTGAGTTCTATTTCCTCTCCGAGCTTCGGCACGTGCGCCCTGGCTTTCTTGTGGATTTTCTGCAGCGCGTCAGCGAGTTCCCTGCTTTTTTCAGGTTCGCCGTGCACGACAAGGATGTTTTTGAGCCCCTTGACGTTTCGGGCGAAATCCACCAAATCAACGTGGTCGGAGTGACCCGAGATATTCGCGCGTTCGACCCCCAGGTTTATGGGCACGATTTGCCCGTCTATTGTCAGCTCTTCAGCGCCTTCCTCCAGTTCCCTTCCCCTTGTGCCCTTGGCCTGGAACCCTACTAGAATAAGGGTGTTTTCCTTGTGCGGCCCGAGTTTCTTCACGTAAGTCAAGACGGGCCCGCCGTTCAGCATGCCGCTTGTTGCAAGGATGATTGCTCGTTCCTGTTCGAACACGTCGCTCCTGTCCTTGGTCTTGGGCACGAAATAGTGTTCGCTCTTGAACGGGTCGTCGTCCGAAGAGAGTATGCGGTACTGTATCTCCTTTTTCAAGTAAAGGGCGTTGTGCCTGTAGATGCGCAGAACCTTGTTCACCATTCCGTCGAGGTATATGGGCGTCTCCTCCAGCGCGCCTGAACGCATGTAGTTTTCGAGCATGAAAAGTATTTCCTGCCCTCGTCCTATGGCGAACGTCGGTATGAGCACTTTGCCGCCGTTCGCGAAGGTTTCCTTTGCCATGCTCACGAGCCTGTTGGAAACGTCTTTAAGCGAAGGGTGCTTGTCTTTCTTGGAACCATAGGTGCTCTCTATGATGAGCGTGTCCGCTTCGTATCCTTTTCGCGCGCCTTCCAGCAGCCTTGTTGGCCGCAGGTTGAGGTCGCCGGTGTAAAGTATTTTGTGCCCGTCCGTCTGGAGTTCGGTTATGGCGCTGCCTATGATGTGGCCGGCGTTGTGCATAACTACCCCTTCCTTCGCTTTGCCGTACTCCATGAGTGTTGTGCTCTTGAGCAGCTTCAGTATGTCCTTTTCCTTGTACGCGCTCCCTTCGTTGAGCCTTGCGTAGTCCGCCAAAAGCACTTGGATGAGGTCGCGCGTTGGTTTGGTGGTGAAGCACTTCGCCCTGCAGCCTTCGCGGTAGAGGTAGGGCAAAAACCCGGAGTGGTCGAGGTGCGCGTGGCTGAGTATTATGCTGTCTATTTTCCTGGCTTCCGCCATCTCTATCAGCGGAAACTCCTCTTCCTCTTCCGCTAATTTCACTCCGCAGTCCAGAAGGGTTTTTTTCGTTCCCTCAACTAGGAAGCAGCTCCTTCCGACCTCTTCCGCACCTCCCAGGAACCTTATGGTAGTCGTTTCAGTCACCCCATCCAGTTTATTAACCAGCTAGGGCTTTAAACGCCGCTGTTCCTATTTTTGCATGGACGAAAGCGAGGTTCGCGAGGCTTACCTGCGCAAGATAATCGAGAGGTACAAGGACGCGGTAAACCTCCAGGAACAGAAGAACATCGCCGAGCTGAAGGCACTACTGAAACCCAACCCGGCCATCCTTTCGTTGAAGGACAAGCTCGACCGCGAGCCTTTCGAGGAATACGCGCGGGCCTGTTTCGCATTTGTTTCCTCATTCGACACCATCCACATCCCCCTGCCCGTATCTTTTTGGCTGAAGACCGAGGACATCCTTGAGTTGGGTGCAGGAGACCCCATGGACAAGGCGGTTTTCCTTACGTCCTTGCTGAACCTGAAAGGCGCGAAGGCTTTCTTGCGCGTGGTTGTGTTGGAGAACGGCATGCAGCACGCTCTTGTATGGTTCAATCTGTCCGAAAACCTTGGCCCGGACGCGGACCGGTCTGCCCCGCCGGTCTGGCTCCTCGACCCGGTTCACAACGTCCTCCTAAAGGCAGGCTCATTGGAAGAGGCTTTCGGAGAATACGGCAAGACTCATGTCATCAAGAAGAGCGTCTACGAGTTTAATGAGGAAGAATATAGGGAGTTGTAGTTTGGTTCGCTCGCTAGTTCCTTTCTTCGGCGGCAGGTCTGAGGAATCAACGCGCGCGGTTTTTTGAAGTTGTTTATTCTTCGAGCATGCTTAGGAAGACTGCCAGCGGCATTACTGGGTTTTTGCCGGGTGTGAACCCCTTCTTGTTTAATAGGAATGTTTTCTTGAATTGGGGCAGGCTTTTTACTTGTCCTGCTGGTTTTTCCGTCCACTTGACTTCGAAGCCGTAAAGCGAGTTTTTTTCCATTACTACCGCGTCGACTTCGAAGCCGTTCTTCCAGAAGAATACTTTTTCGGGGAAAAGGCGGGATAGGTGGGTTGCGGCAAGGGACTCCGCTATGACGCTTTCCCTGTTTTTCGCTTTCCGTAGGCTCCAGTTTTCGAATACCTCAAGCAGGAGCGGGTCGGCGAGGTGGATTTTTTTGTTTTTTCCGAACAAGACGTTTTTGTCGTTTACGTCAACGTTGTAGGATATCATTATCGCGTAGAGCGACTTCAGGAGGTCCGTGTAGGCGGAGACGGTTTTCGGTGACTTGATTTCCAACTCTTTGGACACGCCTTCCCAGCTTATGGCGCTCGGCATTTTTTCCACGAAAGCCCCGACAATCTGGCGGGCTATCACATCGCTTCTTTCGGCCTTGAGCACTGCTGTCTTGACCCAGCTGAGGCAGGCGCGTTTGGCTTCTTCGTTGTTTCCGTCAAGCGCTTCAACACTTAACGGGAAGCCGCCGTACTTCATGTATCTTGAGAGTTCCTTGTTTAGTTCGCTTATGTACGGTAGGGCGGTTGTAGCCTTTTGTTCCAGTTCGTCCAAACTTTTGGTTGGCTGTATCTTGTCGTGGAGTTTCGGATTGACTACTTTCAGGAATTCCCTGAAAGAGAGCGGCAGGAGAAGCACGTCCTTCCCGTTGCCTCGTCTTCCCGGGAACAGTTCAACTTGCCGTTTTACTGCCATGCTGCTTGAGCCAGTTAAGAGGAGGACGTCGTTTTTCAGTTTGCCGCGGTCAATCAACGCTTTTACGCCCCGGAACCACTCTTTTGGCGCGGATACCTCGTCAAGGAGGATGAACGACTTTTTTATGCCGCAGTTTTCCCTGTAATGCATGTATGCTTCCATTGCTTCCATGAGTTCCTCGAAACCCGCGAGCGGTTCACAGTCAAGGTAGAACACGCTTCTGGCGTCGTTTTCCTTCAACAGTTTTCTCACTAACAGTTTTACTGCGGTGGTCTTGCCGGTTTGGCGCGGTCCTACTAGGACGTGGAGGGAAAAAGAATCAAGCGGGAGTTTTCCGATGAATTTCGGGGTCCACTTGAAACGCTTTGCGCGCCATTTTTCCACGTCGTAGTCCTTTTCCACTGCTGCTTTGTCTTTCCACCATGGGTTTTGTTCGGCCAGCTTCTCAAAATCCATATCGGTATTCTGAATCCCGATACTTATATGTTTTTCGGTATTTCAAATACCGATAAACGCCGCCGGAAGCAACACCGCTTCAATGGAGCCGCGGTCTTTCAACCACGGACGCGCCTTTTATACTGTCTCGAGAACTATTTCGAGAGCCAGATGGCCCGTATACTTTTTGGTAATACCCCAGTTTACGGAACCAATTTTACCAACAATTTTACCATTTCCTGGAATAAATTCCTAGCGCGGTTATTAAACCGCCACTCAATCTCCTTCAAATACCCATGAAAGTAATGGCGCGGCACACCGCGGTAATGGTACAACCATGTTTTCGCGTACGACCAGAAGCCCTTCAATACCGTTGATGTCGTTCACCAACGGTTTGCCCGTTTCCTTGATGACCGTCGCGTGCTCGCCACGCGCTTCAACAATCGCGTAACCCTCGTAATCGTCCGTAAAACACTCGATAGTGCCTATGAAGGCCTACCCGGATGCACTGGGCGGGGTTTGTTCGTGGACCGAGTAGGCTCCGGAGACTCCGTTGAGGCAAAGCAAAAGAACGGCGTGCCTTTCCCACAGGGCGGTTGATTGTGCCGCGAATGCGACGAAAAGCCGT
This sequence comes from Microcaldota archaeon, assembly GCA_016214445.1. Classification (GTDB taxonomy): domain Archaea; phylum Micrarchaeota; class Micrarchaeia; order Norongarragalinales; family Norongarragalinaceae; genus JACROM01. The sequence goes on along the minus strand of JACROM010000084.1, from coordinate 184 downwards.
TCGGCTAATGTTTTTTCTTTTTTGTTTCAAAAAGGCCTTTTTCGTATCCGTTTAGTTTCGTAGGCGGTTATCAGTAAGGTTTTGCATGAAATCAAGGAAATTTTCTTCCCGCAAAATCGAAGTTTGATAAAAACTCATCAACACCGCTGTCGTGTCCGCACCCTGTTCTGATTGACTCCCAAAA